>JAGOLA010000004.1 GCA_017994375.1 Candidatus Omnitrophota bacterium
GGGTTCCCCAATGATAAAAAGGGAAAACAAGAACAAAAATATCCTTACCAATTCCTATGCCGGTAAAAGGCCTATCTTTTGCCATATTCCATGCAGCCTCCCATGATCTAATTCTATTCATTGCTGTCTCATCCGCTTGATGATTCTTAATAGTTTCGATACGCGCTTTATAGTCTGCGGGAATAAAGGTCAAAAAAAAGACTGTAACGAATGCCAAAATGGTAAACCCTAATAGTTTTCGCTTTGATTTTAAAACAAGAACGATTACTACTGCACAAAGTCCAAGGAATCCTCCTCTTGAATAAGTAAAAATAATGGCTATTGCGGTTAAAAGGAATAAAACGTATGCCAAATACCTTTTCAATTTAGAAGTTTCACTTGCGCCTAGATAAATGAAAAAAGGTAAAACCATATTAAGGGCCATAGCAAAATCATTATTATCAGCAATCATACTGTTTAAAGGGCCCTGTAAACGCCAACCAAAAAAAAGACCCTTCAATGCGCCTTTTGTAGAAAAAAACGCAAAAGATATGGCGATCACCCATGCTAATTGCCTAAAGCGTTGACGCGAATTTGTCAAGCTAGACGTGATAACGGCTATAAAAATTATTTTAGTCATTTCTTCAAGTTTTATCCATGAGTTAGTGGGGAAAAAAGAGAATATAGCGGAAATCAGAAATAAAAAAAGCAAAATGAACAGCAAAACGTTTTCTCGAGCCTTAATATAAAACTTTTCTTTTTCTACGTTAAAAAACAAACCAATTATTAAAGCGATAGCGATCAAATAGGAAAATCGAAAATTTGATGTTGCCGCCCATGCTAGATTCTGTGGACGCATATATGCAAGCCAAGAAAAAATTAAAAGCCCGAAATATGGTCTAACCAAAGAAATTATGGTACATACGCCAATAAATCCTATAAATAACGATAGTCTCATAGTTTAAATAAATTTGTTTATATACTTACTTAATTTATCAATCTGTACTTCCCAAGTATAATGATTCTCTATTAAAGACCTACCATTTTTAGCAAGTTTCTCTGCTAATACCCGATCTTTGAACAACTCAATTACTTTGTCCGCAAATTCAGAAGTAGTATTAGCAATGCAAGTATTAACATTATTTTTAGCTGCCAACCCTTCGCAGCTAATCGGTGATGCAACAACAGGCTTTTGCATAGCCCAGGCCTCTAAAATTTTATTTTTCATTCCCGCCCCCCAACGCAAAGGACTTACAAAAACAGCGGCTTTATTAAAATAAGGTCTGGCATCATCAACATAACCAGTAACTTCAATGTCTAAATATGACTTTGCTAATTTTAATAATTTAGTAGAAGGATTTTTCCCAACTATAGTAAAACTCACTTCAGGAGTATCCTTCTTAATCTTAGAAAATATTGAAGTGATAAAATAACGGGCAGCGTCATCATTAGGCGGATAGTTCATAACTCCGGTAAAAAGAATATTAAAACTATTAGTATTTCTGCTATCTAAAGGTTTAAAAAAATCGGCATCAACACCATTCGGTAAGACAAAAGTATTAGTATTTTTACTATATTTACTGAATGTAGAAGCATCTTTTTCGGAAATAAAAACGAAATTTTTAAAAACTTTGGATAAATCCTTTAGCTCATTATTCAGATCAAAAACCCATTTTAATTTGCGAATCTTGGTAATGAAATTATTTTCAAATTTTATAGATCTTTTCATGAATAAAACAGGATTATCTACAAAATCAGCTAAAATTGGCTTACCATTCATAAGATATTTCTGCCTAATAACTGATATTCCTGAAAGATATATGAGATCTGCATCTGGAAACTTCTTTAAATTTATATTAAATTCTTCTTCAGAAAGTTTAAAATTAAAATTATTTATAATTTTATTTACTCTCAAATGGGTATTATCTAAACAGACTAATTTAACAATATTGTCTTTGGCAAGATTATTCAAAATATTGAACTCTCGGATTTTCACACCATCTCGTAACGGATAAGGAAAAGTTTTTGTTATAAATAAAATGTTCATACTATTTAGATATTAAAGTTTCACAATGTTCATTGATTTTGGAAATATTCTTATCTAAATCAAAGAACTTTTGTACATATTCTTTTGCTTTAGAAGCCATAGAGTCTGCCTCATCCTTGTTATTTAAAGAGTGGATTATGGCATCGGCTAAAGCTTGATAGTTACCTGATTCAACCAATATGCCTGTTTCTTTATCTTTAATAATCTCCCGCGGCCCTTCAGTATTGCTGGCAATAACCGGTTTGCCCGCAACCATAGCTTCAATAATAACCATTCCGAAGGGTTCTTTTAAAGAAGTATGAACAAAAATATCTATGGAGTTTAAAATAGCCGGGGTGTCATTTCGAAATCCAGTAAAGATAACTGTATCTTCAAGCCCTAATTGTTTAGTTAACTTAAAAAGTGTTTGCTTATAATCTGCTGAATAAGTAAGAACGTCATCACCTACAATAAGTGCTCTAATATTAGGTATCTTATGCTTTACTAATACTAAGGCTTTAAGAAAAATATCCTGACCTTTCTGAGGAACTAGTCTGCCAATAATACCTATCAGAGGTATGTTATTAGGAATATTGAACTCTTCTCTAATCTTAACTCTATTTATTACGCTAGAATATTTGGAAGGATCAACTCCTAGAGAGATAACTGAGATTTTATCCTCATCGATACCTGTATCAATTAAGCGCTTTTTATCGTATCTAGTAGTAGTAAAAACGTAAGTTACAATCTTATTGATAAATCCTAAGGTTAATTTTTTAAACCAAAGTTGTTTTGTCGCTAAATAAGGTACTATTTCGCCTTGTGAGCGCCACACAAGAGGTATCTTTGTAATTTTTGTAACAACTCCAGAAAGCAGTAAGTCATTAAATGTGTATGAAATTACTAAACTTATTTTTTGAGATTTAATTATGAATAGCATTTTGCAAAAACCGCATATAGCGCTAAGTAGTCTTTGTAATCGGTTATTATTCCTCCATTGCATATCAAATACTTTTACTCCCGTTTCCCGTAATACTTTCTTAAACTTCCCATCGGATAATAAAAATGTAAAAATGTTAAAACCTTTTAGTTTAATTCTCTTTATATGTTCTAATAAAGCTATCTCCCCACCACCAATTTCTGCATGTTCGTTAGTAAATAATATATTTTTATCCGATTTTTTATTATTCATATTAGATTTATAATTACGTAAAACAGTAATTAGTTTATTTGGTAGAAAAGAAGATAAGATATAAAAATATGGTTTTAGCATTGTGGGACTTCCCATAATAGCTTGTTTTAAGAAATACCTCGCATCTTTATATTTATTAGAACTAAATAGATGGTATCCAAATCTAAAATTTAATTCATAAAGTCTCTTCTTAACTAATGAATTTCCTATTTCATTGGAAATTTCTGGATATATTGATAATATTTTTTTTACAACTTTCAGTTCGTCTTCATACATCATGCTAATTTGTTTACTAAGATTATTTTCGTGCTTCCTATATCTAACCAAAATCTTATCTATATAGCCAAATTTATAACGCCGAGCCAATCTTAAAAATAGATCATAGTCGTCACTGCCCTTGAAAGACTCATCCAAATAACCTACTTTATCTAAACAATTCCTAGGAATCATGACAGCACTAGGTAGCAATCGCGAAAATCTGCCCATAAATAATTCCTTAAAACAATTGCCTTCGGGAATGTACGAACGTTGAATTGGTATTCGATGATTTATTGAACCAGAATTATTGAAGTATTCTATATCACAATGTACTAAACCAGCATCAGGATTTTTCTTCAGAAACTCTAGCTGGTGTTTTATCTTTTCCGGCAACCATATATCATCTGCATCAAGAAAAGCAATAAAAGATCCTTTTGCCTCTAAAATGCCTCTGTTTCTAGCGCTAGCAACACCTTTGTTTGTTTGATATACATATTTTATATTGGTAAATTTTTTTAAATATTTTTGGATAATATATTTAGTATTATCGGTTGAACCGTCATCAACTATGATTATTTCGTAATCAGAATAAGTGTTTTTCAAAACACTTCTGATGGAGTCTTCTATAAACATAGATGAATTATATAACGGTAATATTACACTTACTTTTGGCATATTATTTTTAATCGCTTGAAAATATACATCCTCTTAAATCCTAAATTAAATATTGTAGAAAGCTTATTTCTTTGATTGCTATTAAAACAAACAAAGAAAGCTATCGCATAAAAAAACAATAGCGTAAGTATCCCTTCTATGAATAATAGCTTCCAACTAATAATTAAATTAACTTTACGAAATATTATGTAAATAGTTACAACTATAATTGAACATAGTAAAGGTTCTATAAAAGAATTTTTTATATAAATAAAAAAACTTAACCCTATTTTTTTACAAACATAGAGAGGTACAACAAAAATGCTGGTAACAAGTAAAGGTATAGCTGTTCCCCAAGCTACTCCTATCAACCCAATCTTTTTTACTAAAATTATGCTAATAATTAAATTAGCTATGGCTTCACCAATAACAAGATAAGCGAGTATCTTGTGTTTAGCCATACCAAACAGTATTGTCCCTGAAATATATTGAGATACTGCGCTAAATTGGGGTAATGTTAGAATAATTAGAACCGCTGAGCTTAAAACTGCATACTCATAGCCCATCCAAAGTGTTATAAATTGCTTTCCAAAGAAAATAAGAAACAAGCCGATTGGTAATATCAACAATAAAGAGAACTTTGTGCCGGTTATTAAGAGTTTTTGTAAACCAATAATATTTTTATGGGCATCTAATTTTGCTGAGACTGGTTGAAATACTCCTATAGCCGTAGCAACGAAATTCCTAACATATTCGATTAGATTAGCGGCAATCGCATAATAAGTTATCATGCCCATTGATAAAAACTTACCTATTACAATTGAATCTGTATAAAAAATTATATTTACAGCCACAACAGATATAAAACTATAAATACCATAAGAAAGATTCTCTTTAAATGTTTTATAATTAATAAAATAATGAGATAATTTAATATCCGGGTACATACGGAAAGCAAAAAATGTTCTCAAAGAATTATCAACTAAATTAATAGCTAAAGTAATTACTCCTACTGCTATTAATCCTTTGCCAATCTTAATAAATATAACTATTAAAACTGCTCTAAGTAAATTTGAACAAATAGTAATTATGTTAATGGTGTCATAACGCTCGAGTGCAGCTAAAACGCTATTAAATAATCCTAATGATAAAGTTATAGAAATACTCAACCCTATTAATATTATTAGAATCTTAGCGATAGAAATAAATTCTTTATCTATATTAAAAAAATTAATAAAATATTTTGATATTAAAATACTTATCATAAAGGTAACTAATGCTGCTAACAAAAGGATAAATAAATTAGTATTAATAACTCGATTTATATTAGTTTTATCTCCTAATGCTAAATATCTTGCTACAAATCTTCCAACAGCTGAACGCATACCGATATCTAAAATACCAAAATAACCGGTTATAGAAATAATTAATGTTAATAATCCATAACCAGAATTACCTAAATTGTGTACTAGAAAAGGCGATAAAAAGAAGGCTATCAAAGCTGATATAAAAAATCCTGACCAGTTCGAAAATATATTACGTGCTATAATTCTTTTTTTAAACATAAACACTTTTTTTGGCAAAACTATCTACCAATATTTCTATTATTCTCGTTGCAGCTATACCATCCCAAAGTTGTGGCGTTTGGCTATTTTTATATTTATCCTCTAAAATATTATTGAATTCTTTAATAACTCTTGTTAAATCATCCCCGATTAGGATGTTTGTTCCCATATCAATAGTAACTGGACGTTCAGTATTTTCTCTAATAGTAAGACAAGGGACTTTAAGTATTGTTGTTTCTTCCTGCATTCCACCAGAATCTGTTAAAACAACTCTTGCTTCGCTCATTAGCTTTAGAAAGTCGAGATAACCTAGCGGCTCAATTAACTGTAAAGAGCAATTAGCGGTTAGTGGATAGCGGATAGAAAGATTATCTAAAGCTTTACGAGTGCGGGGATGGACAGGAAAAATTACAGGTAGTTTAATAGAAATTTCGCATAAAGTTTTGTATATTCCTTGTAATTGCTTGGGGTCGTCAACATTTGAAGGCCGGTGTAAAGTGACTAACGCGTAGCTTTTAGCTTTAAGTTCCAACTTTTCTAAAATATCTGACTTGTCAGCTTTTGATTTATTTTTCAATAAAGTATCAATCATAACATTTCCAACAAAATATATTTTTTCTTTTGCAATACCTTCGTTTAGCAAGTTTCTCATTGCACTTTCTTCGGTAATGAATAAATAATTAGAAATTGCATCAGTCAGAATCCGGTTAATTTCTTCAGGCATTGTTCTATCAAAACTGCGTAATCCAGCCTCTACATGGGCGATTTTAATATTAAGTTTTGCTGCCGTTAAAGCACAAGCGATAGTTGAATTAACATCGCCTACAACTATCACTAAATCTGGTTTTTTT
This sequence comes from Candidatus Omnitrophota bacterium, assembly GCA_017994375.1. Classification (GTDB taxonomy): domain Bacteria; phylum Omnitrophota; class Gorgyraeia; order Duberdicusellales; family 4484-171; genus JAGOLA01. Next base: position 6,526 of record JAGOLA010000004.1, read on the forward strand.
TCAATGAGGACTTTTTCGAATAAAATCATAATTTTGGCAGTTTGTTCAGCATGGCTACCTGAACCAACGCCTAAATAAATATTCGGTTCAGGAATTTCTAAATCTTGAAAAAAAAGCTTAGACATTTTTTCATCGTAGTGCTGTCCGGTATGTACAAGGGTAGTCTCAAAATGCTCTGGATACTTACTCATCTCTTCCATAATCGGAGCTATCTTCATAAAATTTGGCCGAGCACCTGCTACTAAAATAACTTTTATTTTTTCCATCAATTTAATAAATTTTTATAAACTTCAAAGTGTTTTTCAATTATCTTATTCCAATGACGGGTTCTACTTACATAGTCAAAACCTTTTATCGATAATTCTTCTCTTCTAGGTATATGGTTAATAAGTTGATTACATTTATCCGCTAAATCTTCTGGATGGGATGGTTCAAATAATAATCCATTTGTATTATCACCAATGATTTCTCGTATTCCTCCGATATCACTACCAATAACTGCTTTTTGCATTGCCATAGCTTCTAGGGGCTTTAAAGGAGTAACTAGTTCGGTAAGCCTTATGCTTATACGAGGATACACCAACAAATCCATAATAGAATAATATTTGACTATTTCGCTATGAGGCACTTTTCCAGGAAAAATAAAATGATTATCAAGACAAGAGTATTTTACAAAATCTTTGAGAAATTTATCCTGGGGTCCAGCTCCCACTAGCATAAAAACAACATTTTCATTATTCTTTATTATTTTAGGAGCGGCCTTAATAAGTAAATCTAAGCCCTCATATTTATAAAAAGAACCAATAAAACCAATGATAGTTTTACCGGTTAAATTATACTTTTTTATCAGTTCAACATTTTTATCCTGTGGTTTGAAAAAAGATAAATCTACTCCATTAGGAACTACCCAAATTTTTTTGCTATCTACTCCTCGTCCTATCATATCTTGCTTTAAACCTTCACAAATAGTAACTATCCTATCAGCTTTTTTAAGAATATTAGTCTCAAGATATTTAGTTATTCTGTAACGTAAACTTTTTTCTTTGGTTTTACCTAAATCAACCGCAGCATCTTCCCAGAAAGCTCTTACTTCATATACAAAAGGCATAGAAAGCTTGCGGGCTACAGAATAAGCCGGTAAAGCATTTAAAATCGGTGAATGAGCATGAATAATACCTTTAGGCTTATCTTTAAGAATGCGGTGAATGTCTTTTTTGAAATGTTCCATTGTAATCAACTGGTTAACAAAAGGAATTTTAGAAAATAAAACATTCCCATTGGGTAAGGAACGGTAAAATTCAATTCCCTCAATTTTTTCTTCTTTAAGTAACCCTTTTGAGTAAAGAGGAGAAATAATTCCAGTGGGATTTATGCCAAGAGATTTTTGAGTATTTAATATCGACCTGGAACGAAAAGTATATCCACTATATTCGGGAATAAAATGATCTAAGATATGATATATTTTTAAATTTGAAGCCATATTTTTTACAGTTTCCAGTAAACAATATCTTTATTAGAAAAATCTTTCCTTTCAAACATACCTTTAGCATCGACAACAACACCCTTAGCCCCATTGATAGAAAAATGGTTTTTCAAAGAATCTATAGTTAATTTATTTATAAAGTAATCATGTTTTACTGCAATAACTACAGCGCTGACTTTAAAATTTTTATCATAATCTACTAAATCAAAGCCATATTCTTTTTTAACTTCCTCCTTATTAGCTAAAGGATCACACACTACTGTATCTAGACCATATTCTTTTAATTCATTAATAATATCGACCACCCGAGAATTTCTAATATCACTAACATTTTCTTTAAAAGTTATACCCATTATTAAAACTTTTGAGCCTTTAACCGGCTTCCCAGCTTCAATTAAAGCCTTTATGGTATTTTCAGCAATATATTTACCCATATCGTCATTTATCTTTCTTCCGGCAAGAATCACTTGAGGATGATGACCTAATTCTTCGGCTTTATAAGTTAAATAGTAAGGGTCTACTCCTATACAGTGCCCGCCAACCAGACCTGGTTTCATATTGATAAAATTCCATTTTGTTCCAGCTGCTTTAAGAACTGATGAGGTATCTATCTTCATCTTATTAAAAATAATGGCTAATTCATTCATCAAAGCTATATTTAAATCTCTTTGAGTATTTTCAATAACCTTAGCTGCTTCGGCCACTTTTATAGACTCTGCTTTGTACACACCAGCTTTGACTACTAAACTATACATTTTTGCTATTCTTTCTAAAGACTCTTCATCACATCCAGATACCACTTTAATAATATTTTCTAAAGTGTGTTTCTTATCTCCGGGATTAATTCTTTCGGGTGAATAACCAACTTTAAAATCTTTTTTATAAACCAGTTTTGAATTCTTTTCTATTATAGGCACACAGATATCTTCGGTTACACCCGGATACACAGTAGATTCAAAAACTACTATGGCTCCTTTTTGTAGATTCTTTCCAACTATTTCGGAAGCACTCTTAAGACAGTAAAGATCCGGCTGTTTATTCTTTGTAATCGGTGTAGGTACAGCAACAATAATAAAATTAGCTTCTTTAAGCTTTTCGGCTTTATTGGTAAATTCTATGTGAGTTGCTTGCTTAAAATCTTCCTTGGGTGTTTCATCATTGCTATCAATACCGTTTTTCAAATTTGTTATTCGTCTATTGTTTAAATCAAATCCAATGGTGCTTATAACTTTACCAAACCCTAAGGCAAGCGGTAAACCAACATAACCTAAACCAACCACTGCGCATTTATCTTGTTTAGAAATAGTTTCTTTTGTAACTTTCATATATATCTAATATTAATAAATAAATTTTTGTTATTAATTACTTGATAGACCTTTTTTACCTAGTCCTCTACATCCCTGTAACTTCTTACCTTAAATTACACTTACAAAAGTCTTATAATTAAACTATTGTTCTAATTATAAGTGTCCTATTTTCTTTTCTTTCTTCCTTTAATAGCTGCGAGGGCTAGGCCGCTTAAACCAATACCAAACATAGCTAAGGTAGCTGGTTCGGGATTGTGGCCTAAAGTAGTACTGCTACTACTGGAACTGCTAGATGAGCTGACAAATGCTCCTCCTCCGCTTGAGCCGGAATAGGAATCGCCGGAGCCGCCTCCGCCGCCACCCATTTTGCAGCTAGCAACCACCAAAGATGCGAATAGAATTACGAGTAACTTTTTCATACCTGTACCTCCTTTAATGAGACTTATCTTTAACATCAACAGATGTCAAAGATGTAGTCGAATTAGATCCTTGACATCTTTGATGTCAAGGATTTCTCCACCTGAAAATAATCTATAGTCTGTTTCAGTCCTTCCTTAAAACTCACCTTTGGTTTATAGCCGAGAAGTTTTTCGGACTTGGATAAATCAGCCAAAGTGCGATAGACATCACCGACTCTTTTAGCTAAAAACTTAGGTTTTATGGACTTTGCCATAATCTCATTTAAATTATCTACTAAATCTATGATTGTCTGTTCTTTACCGCCGGCGACATTAAAGACTTGCCCCGCGACACCCGTGGCTTTTATAGCTAAAAAGTTAGCTTCTACTACATTATCAATGTAGGCAAAGTCGCGGGACTGTTTACCATCTCCAAAAATCGGAGGGTTTTCGTCATTTAAAATACAACTGATAAACTTAGGTATTACTACGGCGTATTCATCATCTAAAGCTTGCCGGGGACCAAAAACATTAAAATAACGTAAAGCCACAGTTTCTAAACCGTAATTTTGGCTAAAAATCCGGCAATAAAACTCACCGGTCAATTTCGATAAAGCATAAGGTGAAATCAGTAACGGATATTGATCTTCCTTTTGAGGAAAGTTATCAGTATCACCGTAAATAGAACTGGATGAAGCAAAAACCAATCTTTTTACTTTAGATTCTTTAGCGGCTTTTAGCATATTTAAAGTGCCGTTGATATTAACGTCATTGTAATCATGAGGATTTTTCATAGATTGAGGCACACTGCGTAAAGCCGCCTGGTGAAAGACGACATCAATGCCTTGGCAAGCGCTAAGACAAGTGTCGTAGCTGCGAATATCACCTTTAATTAGCGTATAGCGGTTAGCGGATAGCGAATAGTTGTTAACAAAAGAAAGGTTTTGTTCTTTGCCGGAAAAGAAGTTATCTAAAACTACTACAGAGTGGCCTTCTTTTAAGAGCCGTTCTGTTATATGCGACCCAATAAATCCTGCTCCACCGGTGACTAGTGCCTTCATTGTTTTCTCCTTTCTAAAATAAACATACGGCCTCCGCATAGCTATCGACATCATCCATATCAAACCAATCACCTTGAAAGTTAAAGCCAAAGACTTGGCTTTTTTTAACTAACCACTTGATATAATTACCAATGGAACCATTATTGCCAAAAGCGCTTAGATACTCTTTGATTAAATAAAGGGTCTCTTTAGGAAAGTAATAAATACATAAAGAAATAGGATAGGAGCTGTCGTGTTGAGGCGGTTTTTCGTAGAAATCAATCACCCTACTCTCTGAATCTAAGATAACAACCCCAAATCTTTTAGGTTTTACTCTGCCATTTTGCCGATAAATCCCGATTAAAGGGTTAGGCGATAATCTTAAAGAGTTACTTATAAACTCATCTAAGCTAAAGGAAAACAAGTTATCTCCACCGATTACCAATAAATCATCAGCTACTTGGCAAGAGTTAATCACAAAATCTAAAGTTTTAACTGCACCAAGACTATCTTTACCATTAAAAGTGCCATCACTTATTATTTTAGTAGCAATAGTAGCCGGAAAGTTATCCAGCCACTCTTTAAATTGACTAAAAAAACGCTGGTTACTAACAATAAAAGCTTCGTTAATGCATTCGGTTGATTGTACTTTGCTTAAGATATGTGAAATTACCGGCCGGCCCCTTATCGGAAGAAGGGCTTTGGGCATCTCGCTAGTTACCGGATAAATGCGGCTTTTAGAATCCGAAGCTAAAATTACACACTTCATAAGAGTTTAATAAAATATTTAGAAAAAATAATTACGCCTACTATGACGGCATTAATAGAAGTTAAAAGCACTGCCGCCGCAGTCATATCTTTGACTATTTTTACCAAAGGATTATATTTACTACCGTTTATCCAATCTAAGCTAATCTCAAGAGCGGTATTCATAAGCTCGGCAAAGATAACCGAGGTAATTACCAAAGATAAAACTACCAATTCGAAGCTGTTAAGCTTAAAAATTATTCCTAAGATAACTACTAAAGTGCCTAAAAGAATATGAATACGTAAGTTAGTTTGAGTACGAAAAGCAAAGACTAATCCTTGATAAGCAAATTTAAAGCTTTTAAATACTGGACGTCTGGGCCGATAAGCAATTTTGTGGTGAAAGCCCAAATTAGCTTCTTTAGCTAAAATTAACTGGCTAATGATATTCTTACGGCTGTAAACTTCTTTTTCGGCAAACCGCGCTACTTTTTTTTCTAAAAGTTCCTGATTTATGCTCATGCGTAAGTATTTTGGGTTTTTAAGCCTATCTCTTTATCGATTAATAAAGAAAGGCAGTTAGCGATACCGCTGGCTAAAACTTCGGTCTTAGCCTCTACTTTAAGCCGGATTACATCTTCGGTGCGGGAGTAACGTAAAAAAATCCGGCCCTCATTTTTTAAGGAAGAGTTGAATTCTTTTAGTTTATCTCTTAAGGAAGCAATATTTTCTAATTCGATCCGTTCTCTGACCGGAATATTTAAAATTACTTGGGGTATTTTGGTAATAACTTGGGATAATTGGCATAAGGTAAGGTTGGTTTCTTTAACGATTTTTAAAAGCTCTAAAGCGCATAATAAGCCATCGGGAGTAGGAAGCTTATCTAATAAGATAACGTGGCCAGTAGGTTCAGCGCCTAAATTAAGCTTATGGATAAGAATAGTCTCTAAGACATTTCTATCACCGACATCGCTTAAGATAACTTTAATACCGAACTTTTCTAAAGAATGCTTTAAGCCAAAGTTACTCATAGTAGTAGTAACGATACTATTATTAGAAAGTAGGCCTTTATCGAAGTAGTATTTAGCAATAATAGCTAAGATAGTATCGCCGTCTAAGATGTTAGCTTCTTCATCAATGGCAATTACTCTATCGCCATCGCCATCAAAAGAAAAACCTATAGAATTAGTCTCTCTTACTTTATCTTTTAATTGAGAGTAGTCATTAAAACCAAAATTATTGGTATTTTCTTGGGCTCTGTCGTTTAAAGAGTAAGTAATAAAGCCTAAACTTTTAAATAACTCTTTGGCAAAATAAGAAGTTGCTCCCCAGTTAGAATCAAGACAAACTTTAAAGCCTTTGAAGTTAAAATTATTGAGATTGGACTTTAAAAAATTTAAGTAATAAAGGCGTTCTTTATCCAGAGTACGGGTTTTACCTTTTAATTTAGAGTGGAAATCTTCTTTAGACTTAATTAAATTACTAAATATTATATCTTCGATCCACTCTTCATCTTGCAATGATATCTTACGCGCTCCGGGGATAAAAAGTTTTATACCGTTATCTTGAGGTTTATTGTGCGAGGCTGAAATCATAATTCCTAAATTAGCCTCTAATTTATCTACTAAATAAGCTAAGCCTCCGGTAGGCATTATGCCGGCTAATAAGACTTCAATACCAGCTGAAGTAAAAGCATTCGCTAAGATAGTCTCGATGCGGCTTCCGCTTAAGCGGGTATCTTTGGCAATTAAGACTTTTAAGTTTTTATTATTAGCGTTCTTATAATATAGGTAACGGCATAAGCTTACGCCGATTTTATAAATCATGCCGTCGGTTAAGGGGTATTTTCCGGGAGTGCCGCGGATGCCATCGGTGCCAAATAACTTTTCGCTCTTATTTTGCATAAATTAGATTAATTTTTACTCTTATTTTTGTAATAGTAATAGTAGTTATAGCCGTAAGAATTAAAAGCATAGGAGTCAACCTGGGTTAAGATAAAGCCTAAAAGTTTACTATGGCCTTGTTCTAAAACTACTTTGGCTTTTTCAATTACCGGAATTTGGGTGCGGTTGGCCTGAACCACCATAAATACTCCTTGGCTTTGGGCTCCTAAGAGAGCACCGTCGGTAAAAGGTAACAGCGGTGGAGTGTCTAAAATAATATGGGTAAAAGGTTGGACCTTTAAGCGTTCGATTACTAAGCGCATCTTTTTAGAACCTAAAAGCTCGGAAGGATTAAGCGGTGATTTACCGCTGGGCATAACGAATAAATTACTGATTTTAGTAGGTACTATTACGCTACAAGGATCAATTTCTGAAGTTAAAACATCGGACAAACCAGGGCTTAATTCGACATTTAGCATCCTATGAACTGAACTCTTTCTTAAGTCACAGTCAACTAAGAGGACTTTTCCTTCTAAGTCATGAGCTAAAGCCACGGCTAAATTAGTGGCAGTCAAAGTTTTTCCTTCATTGTGCAAAGCACTGGTGATAGTAAAAATGCAAGGAGAACTGGTATTTTTAAAGCCGTTATCTTTAGATGAAGTTTTAAGTTTGTTTAAAGTGGTTTTAATGCTGGTCCGCAGCAAGCGGTACTGTTCGGAGACAAGTGAGAAATAATCATAATAGGTAACTACCCGCGGATCTATGCCCGATGAATCTTTTTCGCCCACTACAAAGAGCTTTTCTTTTAAGCCTAACCTTTCAGTTAAAGTTAAAGGCTCGATTTTCGGCGGCTCTTTAGTAGCGATATTAGGCGTAAGATCTCTTTTGGTATCAAAGATCATCTTAGCGAAATTACTATAAGTATTAGAGTCACTTCTTTGCGGCTCTTGGACTTTTCTTTGCTCTTCGCGAATTTTAGCTATTTTCTTTAAAGCATCACTTATTTTTCCCACTTTCAAACCTCCTACATCTCTACCACAGCCCCCTCTTTTAAGGCGGCTAATTTTTCTATGCCTAATTCTTTGGCTACTTCTTCTACAATCTCTCCGGAAATTTGTTCTTTTTCTCTTATGAAGCCGGTCAGTAAGCATCGGTCACAGATAGTATTGACTATTCGTGGCACACCAGCAGAGTAGTCATAAATCTTAAAAAGAGAAAAAGGATCGAAAACAACCCGACTATCACTTAAGCCAGCTACCTTTAGGCGGTGATTTATATAATCCTTGGCTTCCTTAAGACTCAAAGGATCGATATGATAATAAACACTTATCCTTTGTTTTAATTGTTGGAATTTTTCTAATTTTAATTTTTCTTTTAACTGGGGCTGGCCCATCAGCACGATTTGCAAGAGTTTCTCGCGCTCGGTCTCTAAGTTAGATAACATTCTTACTTCTTCTAAGACATCAAATTTTAAATTCTGGGCCTCATCGATTAAGACCACGACGTTAAAGCCTAATGAAGCCTGCTCTAATAAATACTTATTCAATACCACCAATAGCCTTACTTTAGTCCAGCTATCTTTAAAATGAACTTCTAAATCATCTAAAATGCTTATTAATATTTGTTTAGCAGTAAGGTTAGTGTTAGTTATGATGGCGATTTTAGTTCCGGCATCTAACTTATTGATAAGAGCATGCCAAACCGTAGTCTTTCCGCAGCCGACTTCTCCGGTTACGGCCACAAAGCCTTTACGGTCATTGATAGCATAGATTAAGCTATCCAAAGCTTCGGTGTGTTTTTCGCTGGGAAAGAAAAACCGCGAATCTGGGGTAACACTAAAAGGCTTTTCTCTTAATCCGTAGAAGGTCTCGTACATAATTAAACTGCTATTTTAATGACGATGAAAGTTAATATTATTAACGACAAAATAGATATAGAAGTAACCCAATACATTCGTTTTCTAAAAATTAGTTTTTCTTGTAAGTCTTGAGGAGTAATTATCTTAGAGATATTGCCGAAAACCGGTAGATTAAAAGATTTTTTCAGCTGTTCGGCGCTTTTAAAAGAGGAATCTAAATATTCGGTAAGATAAACAAATCCAAAACCTACGGCCGTAGCTAAAAATAAACCTAAGATATTTACTTTTGTCTTATTGGGTTTAACCGGCACTAAAGGAAGTCGGGCCGGTTCGATGAGCTTAAATTGAGTCCGGTTCTCGGAGCTATCTAAGCTTTCGGTTATCTTGGCTGACTCTAAGCGCTCTAGAAACATAGCATAAAGTTTTTCGTTTATGGCTTTGTCTCTACTTAAACGGGCAAGTTCCTCTTGTTGACGGGGTAAAGAATCAGCGACATTAGCATAGGCGGCCGGCTGTACACCAGCATTGCTAGCTGCGCTTTTGATATATTGGTTACGTTCATCTTTAAGGGTTTCTATACGGCGTTTTAAATCTTTTATCCGGGGGTGTTCATCAGTGCAATCAATAGAAGCCATGACTAATTCAGCTTCCAGCTGTGATAATTCATCGTTAATTTGCGATAAGGTTACTCCTACCGAAGTTGAACCTTCTTCTTTAGTTATCGGTGAACCGTAAACTTCTTTAAACTGGCGTAAAGCGGCATCGGATTCTTCTAACTTCTTCTTATAAATAGTTAACTGGTCATTTACAAAGTCAATAGCTGATTCGGTATCTTCCAGCTGCGATAAAACACTGCGCTGACCTAAGACATCACAAAGAGTATTAACTAACCTTTGGGTATCTTTGGGATTTTTACTGCGATAAGAGATAGTCATAATATCTTTGGACTTCATATTAAGAGAGATATCGTTGCGGATATTAACAATCAGCCGCTCTAAAGCTAAAGGGTCTTTAGTATTTTTATTTAAGCCTAAGCGTTCTACTAATTGGAATAGCCTTGGCCAGGCTAAAATCTCTTCTTTTAAAGTGTTTAATCTCTCGGTAACGGTAGTAGAAGCCGAAAGATTTTTAAGTAGAGGGTTATCGGCCTTTTTTTCTTCGATTACGATTATGGCTTTAGCTTCGTAAATCTTCGGTAAAAAGAAACTACTTACCAAAAAGGAGACATAAATCACCACAAAGGGTATGGCGAAGAATAACCGCCGGCGCAAAAACATTGATAAGTAGTCGTGGATATTAATCTTTTGTTTTCCTTCTTCCATTATAAAACCTCCCAGAGAATTAAAACTAAACTATAAATACTTAATCAGTAAGCTGATCGTAAAGCGCTGCTGATTCAGCTGCCTTGGAAAATGGTGAAAGTAAGGTAGTTAAAGCTCGGTTGATTTCACTAGGAACGGTAGAAGGAACTACTACTAAATCACCGGGACGTAAAATCATATTGTCCTTTAAAATTCCCTTATAAAGAAGGCTATAAATATCTATCTTTTTATGCTTTGGCCGTTTTATATCCGGCGTAATAACGAAGGTCCGGCGTAAAGCAGCAGCCGGCGTAGGAAGCCCGGCAGCAACTAAAGTTTCTCTTAAGTTAACGGTGTCGCCTTTCATCGGATACTTTCCGGGATTACCCACTTCACCTAAAACATAAACGAATTTACTACGATAAGCGGCAATAATTACGCTTACCTCGGGAATTTTTACGAATTGACTTAATTTCTCCATTAAAACTTCTTTTAGACCTTCTTTAGTAAGGCCCTCGGCTTTAACATCACCGAGAAAGTTATATTGGATATTGCCATCCGGACCAACTACAAATTGGCCGCTAAACTCCGGCTGGTTACGAACTTGGATTTCTACCACATCGTCTTTTCCTAAAGTGTAGACTTCTCCCTCTCCGATAGCTTTGGTTTCTACTACTTCTTTAGAAGGCGCGGCAGTAGTTTGGGCTTCTTGAGAAAATACTGGTGAACAAGAAAAAACTACGATTAAAACTAAACTTAAACTTAACCACTTACTTAACATACTCATACCCTCCTTACAATTTAATAAAGTGCGTTGATGAAACTTTTTATTTCTTCGAATTCACTGCGGGAATAGACTCTCCAGCCTCGCCAGTCCCGCTTAACTTTTTTAATCTTTCCGGCTTTCTCCCAGCGGATAATAGTCTTAGGAACTACTCCTATTTTTTTAGCCACCTGGGTAATAGTTAAAGTACCATTCATGTTATCTCCTTAACTCATTTTTATGTCCGGGTATGTCCTAGACAATTAATAAAGCATATTCTGTGCCAATTGTTATTAAAAAGAAGAGTTTTTATATAACTCTTTGGCTATCAAGGAGAAATCAATAAGTATTTTTATGATATTTTTTGGGCAAGAAATACCGCTTAAGAATCTTACAGAAAGCGTCTACAAAATAAAACACCTTTAGGGTTAAAGTCTAACTTTAATCTTTTAAAAAGACTAAAAATATCTTAAAAGTATTGATTTTATTAGCTAAAATTAGATGTCTAAAAAATTAGACACTTATCTTGGGGTTTAAACACTTAAAGGCGGCTTAAATATTTAAAGGCTGAAAGGCAGGCTTTGGAACCCTCTCCGCAGGCAATAATAATCTGTTTTTCCGGGACATTGGTTACATCTCCGGCGGCAAAGATACCGGGGATATTAGTCTGATTATAGCAATCTACGATTATTTCATCGTGTTCGTTTTTCTCTAAAATATCGGTAAACCTAGAATTAGGATTAAGTCCGATTTCAACTAATACTCCTTCTACCTTTAAAGTTTGAATTTTATTATTTTGTTCTACTTGGATAGATTTTACAAAAACTTCACCTTCGATTTTTTTCACTTTGGCATTATTTAAGATAGTAACTAAAGGATTTTTAGTTATTTTTTCCACCATTACCGGGTCACCGGATAATTTAGGCGCAATATCAATAATGTAAACTTTAGGTGAAATTCTAACCATCTGTAAAGCTGCCTCCAGAGCCGAATTACCTCCGCCGATTATTGCTACGTCCTTACCTTTATATAAGGGACCATCGCAAGTGGCGCAATAGGTAACGCCTTTGTTTTTATATTCGATTTCGCCGGGGACTTTCAAGAGCCGCGGGCTTTTACCGGTTGAAACAATCAGGGCTTTAGATAAATATTCGGACTTATCAGTAACGGTCTTAAATAAATCTTTTTCTTTTTTAATACTATTTACATCTTCCGGCATATTGATACTGATTCCGAACGAATCCATATGCTCTTGGAATTTTAAGGTAAGTTCGGCACCGGTAATAAATTGGTAACCGGTATAATTTTCGATGTCACCACTCCAAGCAGTCTGGCCACCGATATCTTTGGTAATAACTAAAAAATCTAATCTTTTTCTTACGGCATAAACCGCTGCGGTTATCCCGGCCGGGCCGGCTCCTAAAATTAATAAGTCATATACTTTCATACCTTATGAGCAACTGGAACAATCGCCACCAGAGCAAGAACTACACTTAGAAGAACCGGCTATAGAAAAAGCAGCTAATGTTTTTTCTAAATCTTTGCTGCCGCAATGGGGGCATTTTAACTTTTGAGCATCCTTATCCTGATTTACACCGCTAAGAAAATCGCTCTTCTTTAAGCATTTTTTACAAAGATAAGTGTGAATGGGCATGTTTATTTAGCAAGAAGCTCATCGATTTGGGACTTATCAAAGCCGACGATAGCATTTCCATCGATGACTATTACCGGAACGCCCATTTGGCCGGAAACTTTTACCATCTCTTCGGCAAGAGCGCTATCGCTAGAAACATCCAGATTCTGATAGCTTATGCCTTTGGAAGAAAGGTACTCTTTGGCCATTTTACAATAAGGGCAAGTTGGTGTGGAGTAGACTTTAACTACCATTTAAATCTCCTTACTTGAAAGAATCTTTCAAAACTGATAGCTTAACTAGATGCCATTTTTCTTCGTCAATAATCTTATCTAGAACGCTTTGCTTGTCAGTAGTTATATATTCTTTAAGGGCAGTATAAGTAAGTATCGATTCTTTCTCTATGAAAATACCGAATTTTAAAGCTTCGCTATCGCTACCAAAGCCTTCCTTTATCTTGCGTTCCACCAGCTCTTGGGTAAAGATATATTCCGAAGCAATAGCCCTTAAATAAGCTTGATATTCGCCGGGATTAAATTCGTAAATGACGTAATCTTTTATATTATCGAGCATCTCTTGAAAAGTCTGGCGGTGGATTTTCTCTTGTTCTTTGAGGTAACGCCAAAGAGCTTTGAGCTCATCTTTTTTAGCTTTATCTTCTAAAGACTGGTATAAATTTTTGCCGTTTTCTTCTACTCTAATGGCAATTTTTAAAATTTCCTGAGGGCTAAAATCTTTTGACATAATTATATTTTAGGGTTTTAATATTTTTTTAATTTTTCCTACTACTTCCGATAAGCCTCTTAAATCTTTCTCGGTCGGCAGATACTGGAAATACTTTCCGGAATCTAAGAGTTCTATTCCGGCTTCTTTGAGATAACTTTCGAACTCTTTAAAGCCAAAGACCGACCAGCCGTAAGAACCAAAAGTCAAGCCGTACCTATTTTTTGGCTTTAATCCTCTAAGATAGGTAAGCAAAGCGCCCATGCGGGGTAAAACTCTGCTGTTAAGAATAGGGCTGCCAAAAATCACTACTTTAGAGTTTAGAATATCGGTTACTACATCGGAAAGATCGGTAATGCTAAGATTGCATAATTTTACTGAAATATTTTCGCTATCTATCAAACTATACAACTTTAAGGCAATTTTCTCGGTAGAATGCCACATGGTATCGTAGATAATTAAGGCTTTATTGTCGGATAAGTAATTGGACCATTTATTGTAAAGGCTTATTATAGTATCGACATCAGTTTTATTGCGCCAAATCAAACCGTGGGAAGGATAAATCCGCTCTATCTCTATTTTTACTAATGCTGCCAATACTTCCTGGACCTGGTTGCCATAAGGCATGACGATATTAGCATAATATTTGGTGGCTTCACGAAAAACGATATCTAGCCCAGCCTCTTCGGCAAACCTTTCGCTGCTGGCATAATGCTGGCCGAAAGCATCGTTAGAAAATAAAATTTTGTCATTTTCTAAGTAAGTTACCATCGAATCCGGCCAGTGGACCATCGGCGTTAAGAAAAATTTTAATTTGCGCTGCCCGATGTTTAAAACCTCACCGTTATTTACTACCTTAAAATCCCATTTTTTTTGATAATACCTCTCAAGCGTTTCTTTGCCTTTGGGCGAACAAACTACTTTGGCCTGCGGACAAAATTCTAAAAGTTCGCCAATGGCTCCGGAATGGTCCATTTCAGCGTGATTGGAAATAATATATTCTATTCTTAAAGGATCAACTACTTCTTTAATTCTGGAGAGCATATCAGCGAAGCCGTAATTTTTGACCGTATCTATTAAGGTAACTTTTTCATCTATAATAAGGTAAGAATTGTACGTGGTCCCGGAAGGAGTAGAATAGCCGTGAAAGTTCCTTAAATTCCAATCGATATAGCCGGTCCAATATATTTTATCAGCTACTGAAACCATATTTATCCCTCTACTTTTTCAAATTCTTCTTTGCCTACGCCGCATTCCGGGCAAACCCAGGTAGCGGGAAGCTGCGAAAAAGGAGTCCCCGCTTCGATACCGTTGTCAGGATCACCAACTGCAGGATCATAAATATAACCACAGACTTTGCATTGGTACTTATCCATTATCTTCCTCCCCTTGCAAATTGCATTTTAATTTTTAATTTATAGATTATTTTACCATGCCTTTAGCGCTTGTAAAGGCTATCAGAGTTTAAAAGACAGCTCTTCTTGGCGAACTCTGTTATCAAGATTTTTAACTTATCGCGAGTTTGACAAAAAGCGCTAAATACCTCTTCGGAACTACCTTTAATATTAGCCGGGTCTTTTAAAGGCCAGTGAATTCTCTTGGCTTTTCCGGGGAAAACCGGACAGGTTTGATTGGCCTGGTCACAAACAGTAATTATATAGTCAAACTCTTTATCTAAAAACTCCTTTAAACTTTTGGAACGTTGTTCAGAGATATTTATACCTATTTGGGCCATGGCTTTGATAGCATCGGGATTAACCTGGCCAGGATGGCTACCGGCACTTTGGACTTGGAAATAATCAGGATACAGGTTTTTTAAAAGGCCCTCTGCCATCTGGGAACGGGCTGAATTATGGGTGCAGAGAAAAAGAACCTTTAGCTTTTTGTTATCATTCATTTTTTAGCTAATATCTCTTCTAAATCTTTATCGGCGGTAGTTGTTGGTTTTAAATTAAACTTATCTATCAGCACTTTTAAGATATTTTCCGAAATAAAAGGCGGTAAAGTCGGGCCTAGCCGGATATTTTTTACGCCTAAGGAAAGTAAAGTCAGTAAGATACAAACCGCTTTTTGTTCATACCAAGAAAGTATTAAAGAAAGCGGCAAATCATTGATGCTGCAGCCTAAAGCTCCGGACAAAGCCGAAGCAATGGTTATTGCCGAATAAGCATCATTACATTGCCCGCAATCAAGAAGGCGCGGGATACCGCCAATTTCGCCAAAATCAAGTTTGTTAAAACGAAACTTTCCGCAGGCTAAGGTAAGAATTAAACAATCATGAGGAACTTTTTGAGCAAATTCAGTATAGTAATTTCTTCCGGGCTTGGCGCCGTCGCAGCCACCAATAAGAAAAATATGTTTGATAGCGCCTAATTTAACAGCCGCGATTACTTTATCGGCTAAACTTAATACTGTAGTGTGGCCAAAGCCTACTAAAATTTCTTTTTCGATGGCTCTTTCTTTAAAACCATCTAACTCTAAGGCTTTATTGATTAGAGAGCTAAAATCTTTTTTATCGTCTAATTTTTCGATATGTTCGATTTCAGGATAAGCTACTAAACCGGTAGTGAAAATCCTGTCTTTATAAGATTCTCTTGGCTTTTGGAGGCAATTGGTGGTCATTAAAATAGCTGCTGGTATTTTATCGAATTCCTTCTGCTGCTCCTGCCAAGCACCGCCAAAGTGGCCTTTTAGGTGAGGGTACTTCTTCAATCCCGGATAGCCATGGGCCGGCAGCATTTCACCGTGAGTATAAATATTTATGCCACGGTCTTCGGTTTGTTTTAAAAGCTCTTCTAAATCCAGTAAATCATGGCCAGAAACGATAATAGCCGGGCCTTTCTCTACTCCTAAAGCTACTTTAGTAGGAACCGGATCGCCAAAATGGTTTCTATGGGCAGAATCCAATATCTCCATACAACGTAAGTTAACTTTACCAAACTCCATAATTAACTCTAACCAACCTTCAGCTCCTAAAGAATTATCGGCTAAAGCCGTTAAAGCTTTATAGAAAAAAGAATTAACTTCTTCACTCTCAAAACCCAAGATAAAAGCATGGTCAGCATAAGCAGCCATTCCTTTTAAACCGTAAAGAAGAATTTCCTGTAAACTTCTTATATCTTCGCTTAAACTGGTATCAGATAATAATCCTACTCTTTTACCTTGTTCCACTAAAGCTTCCAGAGTATTGGCCGGACGCCAATTAACAAGGTTGGGTAAAGAGCCAAAGAAATCTTTTTTATGCTTATTAGAATAGGCGTGCAAAAAGATAATTTTTATCTTTTGTTTGATGCCATAAGAATCATCGATCATTTTTCTTAATCTTTTGGAGTCAAAATTAACGTTAGTTACGGTGGTAAAAAGGGCTTCTATTATAAAGCTGTCAACTTCTCGGTTACGAACGCCTAATTGACGGGCGAGTTTACCATATATGGCAATTCCTTTAAGGCTGTGAATGAGTAAATCCTGCAAAGCCGAAGTATCGGAATCTTTGCCACAGACTCCTTGGGCTGTGCATCCCTTACCTCCGATAGCCTGCTCACATTGACGACAAAACATATTCATAGTATCCTCCTAAAGTTTAACTGGTTGAAATTTAAAACTTTTAACTAAAAACCTTTCTTTTATAAGGTACTTCTTTTATTTTCCTTCTTATTACTTCCAAATAATACAATAACCTTTTACGTGGGTCATCTAAATCATCTAGAAATCTAGATTCATCTTTAAGATAATTAATTTCTACCGGGACTTCTCGAAAAGGAGTTTTAGTTCTTATAATTTCCAGTAAAATTTCCAGGCACCCTCCATAGTTTTTCTCGCGAAGATGCAGCTTTCGTAAAAAAGAATTGCGATAAGCCCGCAACATACAAAAGGTATCCGAAAATTCTATAGAATAAAGTTGTTTTATGAGCTTTGAAAGGTAACGATTTATAGTAAAAGAAAATATAGGAATATCGGTATAATTTATAATCCTAATATAGCGGGAACCTAGAATTACTTCCCGTTTATCAAGCTCTCCTAAAAAATCTAAAATATTCTCGGATTTGTACTGAAGGTCGGCATCGATAGTAACTATTTTTTTATACTTATTATCTAAAGCAAATTTAAATCCGGTAGCTAAAGCCGCGGTATAACCGTTCTTTTGCGGATGCCGAATCAAAAAGTTATTCTTGTTTTTAATACCAAAAAGAAAATCTCTACTTTTATCCGTAGAGCCGTCATCAACAAAAAAGACATCGCCTTTATAGCTTTTGCGTAAAAGGCGGTAAAATTCTTCGATTACGCTCTCTTGATTATAAACCGGGCAAATAACTAAAGAATCTCTATTCATTGGTTTCTATACTAAATCTTTAACTCTGGCTTATTTTAGAAGAATTTACCGTATTTTATTCCAGCGTATAGTTGATCTATTTCTAACCTTGAATTTTTTAAATCTATTAAATGCTTCTCCTCTTCTTTTATTATCTTACCCAAAATTTCTTTTACTGGGGTAGGTCTTATCAATTCTCTTATTCTTTGATAGAAAATAATAGTATTTAGCTCAATTTCCATGGCAATTTTTATTATTGTAATAAGATTATTTTTATCTTTTTTAAAAAGGCTGTCTCTTACTTCAGAAATGTCAGGAAAAACAAGCTCTCTTAAGAAAGTATCCATTAATTCTTCGAAACGCTCATCAGCCGAAAAAGTAGATTCCTTTTTTGAATATACTTGGTATAGCTTAAAAAAAGTTTTGGCATGTTTTACTTCGGCTTTGGCAAGATTAGAAAAAATATCTTTAATAGTTTTTTTATCGGCATAATCAGCTGATGCTTCGTAAAATTTTTGACCTCGCTCTTCTAAATTAATTGCCAATTTAAAGATTTCTTCAATCTTATAAATCTTCATATTATTTTACTCCTCCAAGCAAAGATTCCAGTAAAGCTTTGTGTTTCTTTTCTTCCTCAATTATATTATCTAATTCTAACCTTATCTCTTCAGTAGCGATATTATCACGGCAGGCTTGATAGAAATTTATCGATTTATCTTCGATAGCTATACCGAGCTTAAAAGCTTTTCTATTATCGCTAAGTTTACTTTCTAAATCTTTTATGTTCTGGTAAGGCCAAAAAATTCCAAAATCCATAGAGCCTAATAAATCGTCCTCTTCGAAATCATCTTTGCTAGTTTCTTTTATCTCGTATAAGCAATCTTTAAAAAACTTAAGGTGTTTATCTTCCTCTTTAAGAAGAAGCTTTAGAACTTCTTTGGTTTTAGAATCCTTGACCTTATTTAGCAGTTTTTGGTAAAAAGTTATCCCGTCTTTTTCGACTCGAGAGGCAATCTTGTAAGCATCAAGGGCATTAAAACTACTGATAATAAACTTTCCGGCCTTTTCTTCGATTTTCATGCTTTACTCCTTTTTAGAAATTTTATTATTTCTTTACAAAATAAAGATAAATCATAAGGGTTACGGGAGGTAATTAGATTCCCATCTACTACTACCTCTTTATCTAAAAATTTAGCTCCGGCATTAATTAAATCATCTTTTATAGCGTAAAAAGAGGTGGCCCGTTTACCTTTAAGAATACCGGAAGAAACCAGCACCCAACCGCCGTGGCAAATTGATGCTACTAACTTACCTTGCTTATATAAATCACTGACAAATTTATTAATTTCCCGATAACGCCTTAAGATATCCGGCGCAAATCCTCCGGGAATAATTACTCCCGAGAAATCAGTGGCTTTGACTTTCTTAATTAAGATATCGGCTTTGACCGGATAACCCTCTTTACTGCTATATTGTTCTTTAGTGGTGCCTAAGAAAACTACCGGAATTTTTTCTTCACGTAAACGTAAGTAAGGATACCAAACCTCAAGAACTTGGTAATAATCTTCTACTAATATTGCTACCTTCTTCATTATTAACCTCCTAACTGGTCAATAATTTTTGCCATAATAAAATCATTTTCGGTAAGACCGGATGCAGCATGGGTTGTAAGAATTACTTTTACTTTATTGTAGGTTAGAGTTAACATCGGATGGTGCCCTTGTTCTTGGGCAATATTAGCGATTAAATCTAAAAAATATTTCGCTGCCGAAAAATCGGAAAATTTAAATTCTTTTTTTAGTTTTTTATCATCTAAAACTTCCCAGCCTTGATATTGAGCCATCAAAGCTGCGATTTTTTCTTTGGAAAAAGAAGGCATACCACCTTCACAAGGTTTACATTTTGAAGACGAATCTTGGTCGATAATTTTAGATGGGCTTTTTAAAACTTCCTTTAAGTTTTTAAAGGTATCTTCGTAATCTATGGAATTAGTCAGCTCTTTAACTATCTGGATGTAGCGGACGATATTATTCTTATCTAAAATCACTACTGCTCTGGCTAAGAGATTTAATTCTTTTATCAAAAGGCCGTAGTTAATACCGAAAGAAGAAGTTTTATAATCGGAAAGAATTACCAAGTTATCGATACCATGAGCTTCGCAGAATCTCTTTTGAGCAAAAGGTAAATCCTTGCTTATCCCTAAAATAACGATATCGTCCGATAATTGAATGGCTCTTTTATTAAATTCTTTTACTTGTAAATCGCATACCGGCGTATCTAAAGAAGGGAAAGAAGAAACTACCTTTATTTTTCCCGCAAAATTAGAAAGTCCGACTTCATCCATATTATTGGCAATAACCCGAAAATCAAAGCCAGTTTGCCCTAGCTTTAAGTCTCTTCCTACAATTGTTAAAGGTTTTCCTTTAAAAAGTATTTCTTTAGGCATAATCTTTTTAAGGTAAATATCTTAAATATTCCAGCTGCCTTTATCTTCGGATAACATTGCCGAATCACAACAACTCTTTTTCTTTTGGGTTTTTTTATCTCCTTTACAAACTACACAGACTAAAGATTTTGCTTTCTTTTTAGATTTTGGTTTCTTTTTGCAAACCATAATTATACTCCTCTGGTTTAACTAAGTTAATAATCTAGCCTCGAGCACCAAGCTCTTTATCTAACATCAGTATGCCGGCCGGCTGCTCATCGATATATTTTAATTTACTTAAAATTTCGGTAACACTCTTTTCTTCCTCTACCTGTTCATTAATAAACCACTGCAAAAATACTTTGGTAGCATTATCTTCAACTTTTTGGGCTATAGTATAAAGATTGTTGATGCTGGCAGTAACTTTTTGCTCATGCTGCAAGGATTTCTTAAAAACATCTTCTGCCGATGAAAATTGGACCGGCGGTTTATCTATAGCTTCTAAGATTACCCGCAAACCGCGTTCGTTTAAATAACTGAAAAACTTCATAGCATGTGAGGTCTCTTCTTTAGCTTGGATTTGCATCCAGTGACTAAAGCCGCTTAAGTTTTCGGCTTCAAAGTAAGCAGCCATAGCAAGATACAAATAGGCGGAATATAATTCTTTGTTGAGTTGTTGGTTTAATTCTTTTTCTAACTTTTTATCCATAATTTTCTCCTTCATTCAATAGATAATTCCTGGTTTGATTCCCATAAGCCATGAATATTACAATAACTACTGGCAATAATTACCCCCGGCTTATCGCTCTTAAAATTTATTACTACCTTTGGTTCGGTATAAACCGTGCTGGTATTAGGACCCTGGGTAGAAGAGCCATGGGCAGTAAATTCAAATCTTCCTAATTGGTAAGGAAATTTATCATCTTGAGGTTTAAAATAAACTTCTATCCAGGCAATATGGTGTTCGGTAGTATTAGGGTGAGCGATTTCCTTACCGACACTAACCGTAATCTGGATAATCTGGCCTTTTTTAACTTTCCCCGGAGCTTCGATTACCGGAACGTGTTTTTCTTTTTTCCAATCAGCACTTTGGTATAAATCTTTAATACTTGCCATTGCCACTGCCCTCCCCTTTTAATCCATTATTAATTTTAATAAGCTAATAAACTTGTTCAACGCTTTTTATTTCGGGTATTTTTTCTTTTAACTTCTCTTCTATGCCCAGCTTTAAAGTATAGGTACTCATCGGACAATGCCCGCAAGCACCGGTAAGGCGGACTTTAACCACTCCCTTATCGGTTACTTCGACTAATTCTACATTTCCGCCGTCAGCTTGTAAAGCCGGCCTTAACTCTGCCAAAACTTTTTCTACTTTTTCTTTTAACATGTTATACCTCCTAATGAGCACAATATTTTTTCAAGCTTAACAGAGCGAAGAAAAAATATTAGTGCGAATTATCCCGCCGAGTTCTGCAAAATTATTGAAAAGAATTTTGCAGTATATAGACGAGGCGGGATTTCTTACCTCAGAATTCTTTAAACACCTCTTTTTTAGCTGCGCAAACCGGACAATAATCCGGTAATTTTGTAGCCGTATAGCCGCAAACCGGACAAATATATATGCTTTCTAGTTTGATGTCTTTATCTTTTGAAGCTGCTTCTTTGGCATCATTATACATCTTAGCGTGAATTTTTTCGGCCTCTAAAGCATAGTGAGTAGACTTTTCAGCTTCTTTTTCATTTTGAAACTTGGCATCGTTATTATAAACCGGATACATTTCCTCAACCTCAAAAGTCTCGCCTCCAATGGCAGTATCCAAATTATCCGGGGTTTTGCCAATGCCTTTTAAAACTTTAAGATGATTAGTGGCATGAACTTTTTCAGCATAAGCAATAGCCTGAAATAGCCGGGCGATATTAGGCTTTTTCTCTTTTTCGGCTATCTCCGAAAAAATTAAATATTTCATATGGGCTTGAGACTCTCCAGAAAAAGCGTTTTGTAAATTTTGTTGGGTCATTTTGTGCATATCTTTACCTCCTCTAAATGGATAACTAATATCCTACAAAAACTTCGGTTTTGATATTACTTTCTTCGCAGCCAACATTAAAGCATAGTTTTTTCATAGAATTAATCATACTTTGCGGTCCAAAGACAAAAAAAACTCTTTGAGGCCAATCTTTAATCTTTTGCAGCAACAATTCTTGATTTATTAAGCCGGCTATACACTTATTGTCGGTAGGTTTACAATCGGTTACGGTATAATATACCTTTATATTATTAGTTGTCTGCCAAAAATCTAACTCCTTTTTGAAGGCGATCTCTTCGGTACGGTTAGAATAAAGCAAAACAACATCATTATCCAATTTTTTATCATAAATATACTCTATAATGGATATTGCCGGCGTTATGCCTATACCGCCAATAAGAAAAGCTATCTTTTTATATTCGGCTTTAAAAATACAATTGCCTAGTGGTCCTTGAAAATAAACTTTATCTCCCGTTTCTAAGGCATTTAATCTTTCTGAAAAAGCACTACCAGTTAATTTTTTAGTCACTTCGATATAATCTTTGGTCGGCGAAGAAGAAAAAGAAAGGTATTTATTAAGCTCTTTATTATTAGAGTTCTTGGTATCAAAAAGAACCTTTAAGAATTGGCCGGGGAGAAAGTTTATTTTTTCAGAAACAGAAAAACGAAAACTCTCTATATCAGAAGTGCGCTTTAGGCGTTGGATTAAATTAGCGGATATCGATATGGCGTTCATTCTTTATCTAAACAATTTTTGCATGTTCCGTAAAAATAGCCTTGAAGTTTCTCGATTACATGACCATCTATTCTACCGCGTTCTAATTCTGGGCAAGGCGGCTTATCAACATCAAATATTTTATGGCACTTTTTGCACAAAAAATGGTGATGAAAAGTAGTTTTAGTCTCAAAACGAGACCGGTCAAACTCTATTCTTATCTCGCCAATTAAACCTTTTTCTTTAAAAAGATCCAGTATCGTATACACCGTTGCCAACGAAACTGCCGGAATGGTATTCTTAATCTTTTCATAAACCTCTTCGGCCGTCAAGTGCCTATTTTCTCCCCAAATAGCCTGATAAACCCCTAACCTTTGGGGGGTAATCCTAATCTTTTTTTCTTTTAAAGAAGCAATAACATTCTTCATTCCATAAGAAGTATAATATCTTTTGCTATTTTGTCAAGAATTATTTTTACATAATAATCATTATCGGTAAATGCCAATTATCCTTGATATTACTAAGATTTTAATGATTTCATTTGGAGATAGCTGATAAATTACCAAAATATTTTATTTATAACGGGCTTTAAAGGAAACACCGCTTGCTGTATGTTTTTTTTAAGATAGAATAGTGGTGCTTAACAAAAACTAATATGGATATCATTCATAAGCCAAGGCATAAGTGGTCTTTCGAAGTTTTACAAAAAAGTAGCGCTACCGGCAAAGCTTGTATCATAAAAAGAATCCCAACAGCAGTAAGTCCTCTTTTCCGCCCACTTTTAAAATGGTTTCTAAAAAGAGAAGCTTGCATTTTAAAAGAAATTGGGGCTAAAATGCGCGGAATAACTCCAGATTTATATTATGTAGGTAAAGATGAGTTTGTTATGGAAAAACTAACTGGCCCAAATCTTTGGCAAGTTCGCCATACACTTAAAAAACGCCAAGACATATTCAACAAATTAGAGCATGTTATACAGAAATTACACGGTTGCGGTTTCAGCCACGGAGAAATACGCCTGGGTAACATAGTTTTTAACGCTAATGCTATTGTTTTGGTAGACTTAGCAATGGCATCTCGACAGAATAGCTTTTTCTTTAAACTCATAAAAAAATTAGATTTACTTTCTTTACTGTGGATTAAAAAAAACACTTTTGCCTTACCGCTTACCGACAATGAATCCAATCTGTTAAAACGCTATTGCTTCATAAGATTATTTTTTGACTGGGCAATCGCTAGAGACATTATGTATCCTTAATTAAGAAGGAATGCACTTAGCAATCGAACACAATTCGGTCAGTAAAGATACCAAAGAGTTATTTAGCCTTTGTTTTAGCCAAGACCGAAGAGATGTCGAATGGTCCTGGAAATATCAAAAAAGCCCCCAAGGTTTTAGCGCTGCTCGCTGTTATGATAACGAAAAACTAATCTGCCAATACGGTGGAATAAAATATTCCTGCTTTATTAATAATAAAGAATATAAAATCTTTCAAATTATCGATGTTATGACCCATCCTAAATATCGGAATGGCTGGATTATGATAAAGACTGTTCAAAAATTCTTTGAATATTGTTGCCAAAAAGTAGGCTCACCCTTTATCTATGGTTTTAACACTGCTGTTGCCCGAAAGCTTGGCATGAAAAGACTAAATTATTACTCTGAAACACCAATAAGTTATCTACAAAAAAAAGTTAATTCTAAAAAGAATCTTTCTTTAAATTCCTCGGTATTTAAAATAGAGAGGGTAAATAGTTTTAAAGAAGAAACCAGTGATATCTATAAAGAGCAATTAAATTATTATTCTATAGTTTTAAAGAAAGATAAAAATTATTTGGATTGGCGTTACTTAAACACTCCTTTTAAATACAGTATTTTTTCTTGTAATCAAAAAGTGCAAAATAACTTTTATGGCTATATAATTATAAAGGAAGAATTCGATAAAGCTTATTTAGTGGATATCTTGTTAAAAAGAGAGGCCCAGGATAAACTAGATATTTTTCTAACTATTTTAGAAAAAGAATATCTACATACCCAAAAGATAATAACCTTGGAAAGCTGGTGTTCTAAGAAAGACCCTTATTATCAAAAATTAATGAATTTTAAGTTTAAACCTTTAAATGAGCCGCGTAATCTTTACTTTACCTGCCGTCCTTTTTCTGGAGTTAGCGACGGCTTTTTTATAGATGAGCATTTCTTTTATACTATGGGAGACTCTGATCTATTCTGAAAAATGAAAGAAAAAATTCCTTATCAAGTAACGGACTTAACTAATAACAAAGTGCTCATTTTAGCGGCCCACGCTGACGATGAAATATTGGGTTGTGGTGGCACGTTAATAAAACACCTTAGGGCTAAAGACCAGGTAAGAATAATTATTCTTACTGATGACATAATAAGTATAAATCAAACGCGAAGGAAAAAAGAAGCTCAAAGAGTTTTTGATTTACTTAAGATAAAAGATGTGCGCTGGCTAGGATTTAAAGACGGCCAATTAAGCAGTGAACTTAGTGCCGGTTACCTTCAAAAAGAAATCAAAGTATTTTTGCCTACTCTAATTTATACACCTGGCGAACAAGAAATTCATCCTGACCATGTTGCTTTAGCTAAAGCTACTCAAGAAGCTTTTATTATGCTAAAAAAAGAACTTCCCTTGATATTGGCTAGCTATGAGATAAGTTCTCCACTCTTACCTAATACCTTGGTAGATATTACCAAAGAGGCAAATTTAAAATTTAAAGCTCTAAAATATTATTCTTCTCAACTAGCCCAAAATGATTATTTAACAAAAATAAAAGGCTTAAATCGCTATCGAACTTATACCTTGCCGAAAAACATAAAGTACGCCGAAGCTTTTCAGATTATAAAGTAAGGACGGTTGGTTTAACCGGCAGTGCTAATTCTTTTAACTACCCTAACGGCGTCTACACCGTCGCGGGCATAGCTAGCGCCCAAAGAATGGGCATAAGATTTACTCACTACTGCTCCGCCGACTATAAAACGACAATATAGCTTTTGGGCTTTAGCCATACCGACTATTTCTTTCATATTAACCATAGTCGTAGTCATAAGAGCAGAAAGGCCAACAATAGGCGATTGATGGCGCTTAATCTCCCGGATAATCCTTTCGCTGGAGACGTCTTTACCTAAATCTATTACCGGGAAACCGTGATTTTGCAGAATAAGGCTAACTATATTTTTACCGATATCATGGATATCCCCTTTAACCGTGGCTAAAATAACTACTGTTTTTTTAGAGCCTGGTATTTGGTCTTTTTTAAAATAAGGCTTAAGGTATTGAAAAGCTAATTTCATAGTTTCGGCGCTGGCTATAAGCTGCGGCAAAAAATATTTTTTCTTGTCAAATAAATCACCGACCTTATTAATTGCCGGAACCATAATCTTTTGAATGATATCTTCGGCGGATAAATCTTTTTTAAGGGCCTCTTTTATAAATAGCTTAATCTCCTGCCGGTTGCCTTCTAAAACAGCATTAAAAATCTTCTCCTTAAGCGATAAAGAAGACCTTTTTTTCTCTAAAGCCTTAAGGCTATAGTTAAGGAACCTGGCAGCATCTTTATCTTTTTGTAGCAATAAGTCTGCGGCTTGCCTGATATTTCTAAGTTCTTTATTTAAAGGATTAGCTATAACAGTAGTCAGCCCTTTACTTTGAGCCATAGCTAAATAGGCAGCATTAATCCAAGAACGCCTTGGCAAACCAAAAGAAATATTGGATAAGCCAATGACGCTATGGCTATTAAAAATATTTTTTAACCAGGATATGGTTTCTAAAGTATCTTGTGCCGAATTAGGGTTAGAAGAAATGGCCATAGCCATAGCATCAACGATGATATCATCTTTAGTAAAAGCAAAATTTTGAGCCTCCTGGAATATTGACCTGATTATCGTTATTCTTTCTCTTAAATCTTTAGGCATACCTTTTTCATCCAAAGGAAGAATTATAAACATAGCTCCGTATTTAGCGGCAATCTTAAGCAGTTTTTTAGTCTTTTTCTTCTCGCCGGATATAGAATTAATGAGCGCTCTTCCGGGATAAACTCTTAAAGCCGCTTCTATAGCTTCAGGCTTAGAAGAATCAATAGCTAAAGGAATATCGGTGTTGGAAGATAAGAAATTAATAATTTTAGGAAAAGTTTTTACTTCGTCTATGCCGGATAAGCCGATATTAACATCCAGCAAATCAGCTCCTTGAACTTGTTGTTCTTTAGCTAAACTGTAAATAAGGTTAGTCTTCTCTTGGCGTAACTGTTGAGCTAAATCTTTCCTTCCGGTAGGATTAAGGCATTCTCCTATCAACAACAAAGTCTTATCTTTTTCGATAAAAAGGTGCTTATGAGAAGAACTTAAAGCCGAAATTGATTGCCTTACAGGTAATATCGGTTTAATGGCCTTTAACTGATTAGTTAGCTCTTTTATATGGGCGGGAGTACTTCCGCAACAACCGCCGATAATATTAGTTCCTTTCAAAGCTAGCTCTCGACCAAATTTAGCAAACTCCTTCTCTTTCATGGTAAAGAGAGTTTCGCTTTTTACAAATTTAGGTACCCCGGCGTTAGGTTTTGCGACTAAAGGCACTTTAGCGTAAGGTTTAATAGTTTCAATAATTTTTAACATGTCTTGCGGGCCGCTAGAACAATTACAACCAAAAGCATCGGCGCCTAAACTCTGTAAGGTAATTAAAGCTGTCAAAGGGTCTGTTCCGTTAAGAGTCCGGCCATTGGCCTCGAAGGTCATAGTAACAATAGTAAATTTATCCGAAATTTCTTTTACGGCAATAAGAGCAGCTCGGGCTTCTTGGATATCCATCATGGTTTCGATAACAAAAATATCTACTCCGCCGCTAAGCAGCCCCCGGGCCTGTTCTTTAAAAATTTTAACTGCTTCTTCAAACTTAAGAGGCCCGAAAGGTTCGATAAAAGTTCCGGTGGGTCCAATATCGCCGGCGATGATGCTACGGCTTCCTAAACAATTTCTGGCTAATTGAGCCAATTTTCTATTAATTCCATAAACATCAGCGATACGGTATTGTTTGAGCTTAAGGCGGTTGGCGCCAAAAGTACAAGTATAGATTACATCCGAACCGGCATTCTGATAAGATAAGTGCAATTCGGAAAGTATCCGAGGGTTTTTCAAAGCCCACTCTTCTAAAGAGCCGGCTTTGGTCATACCCCGCTTCTGTAACTCCGTTCCGGTAGCTCCGTCTAAAAATAGAAGGCGCTTTTTTAAAATATCGTCAATCTTTTTCATCTTTACAACTTTTAAGCTATTTTGATAGAATGTGTATAATGCTTTCGGGGATAGTATATCATAATAACAGTAATTTATGAATATAGTTTATGACTTACGGGAAGTTCTTTTCCAAAATCGGGGCTGGGAAAGCTACGGTACTAATTTAATAAAAGAGATACTTAAAAATAACGGGCTAAAATGTTCTTACATCTTGGAAAATAAAAGACTGGCCCAAAAGAATTACCCTTTTTTATTTACTAAAAACCCTAAAGTTTTAGAGCTAAAGATAAACAAACTGCCTCGGGAAAAAGCCAAATTCGATAAAACCGCTCAAGATTTTATCGAAAGCAACGATATTTTTCATAGCCTCACCGATTATCCTGAATTTCTGCCCAAAAAAGCTAAGCTTATCGTATCGATACACGATTTATCATTCTTTATACTGCCAAAATATAGGCCAAAGAAATTCGTAAGATTAATGTTAAGCAATTTAAAGTATGTGCTAAGCAATGCTAAGGCAGTGATCTGCTTCTCGAAGGCAACCCGAAAGCTTCTAGCGGAATACATAAAAAGTAGCGGTATCAACTATCATAATGATATTTTCACCATACCGCATGGAATTGATAAAGGTTTTTTCTCTCAGCCGGCTAAAAGTATAAAGCCGGTTTTAAATAGCTTGCGTATCTTTAAACCTTACCTATTATATGTAGGCGGGTTGGAAAAAGACAAAAATATCGAAAATCTTATTGCTGCCTTTTTAAAACTTAGCGAATATAAAAATAAACTGGAGCTTATTTTAGTCGGTCCACCTAATAAAGAAAGCAAAAGTTTGATAAAAAATACCAAAACAAAAATAAATCCTGGCATTCGTTATCTTGGCTATGTAGACAAAGAAAGCCTAAGGTGCCTATATTCGGGCGCAGAGCTTTTCGTATCACCCTCTTTAGATGAAGGCTTTGGCCTTCCTCCTTTAGAAGCGGTAAGTTGCCAAACGGCAGTAGCCTGCTCAAAGATACCGGCTTTTTATGAGAATTTAGGCCGAGGCGCTTTTTATTTTAATCCTAATAATATAGAAAATATCTATAAAGTACTTTGTTATGTTCTTAAGCATCCTAAAGAAAAAAGGAAAGTTTTGGCTGTAGCCCAAAAAAAGATAAATAAATTATCGTGGGAAAAGGCTGCTAAGAGTACCATTTTGGCTTATCGTAAAACCTTTAATAAATATGACAAAAATACTGCTTATTAAGACCACTCCTAATAAAATATCTAAAACCAAAACTCTGATAAAAAAAGAAAAAGATATCCTTATCATCTCTTTAACAAAATACCTACAATGGAAGCTTAAACAAAACGGCATAGAGAGCCGGCTTTTTAATGCTTTGGCTAAAACTAAAGATATCGAATCTTTACATAGCTTACTTTCCAAGCAATACGGCCGTTTATGCACCCCTTTTGACCGAAAACAAAAACTTAACTATTCCGACCTTCTAAAAAACCATCTTTGCTGGGAAATACAAAACGCTTATTATTTTATTGCTACTCTCGAAAAATGGCTTAGAAAATACGCCATAAGAAAAGTATATTTCGAGAGTTTGCCGCTTATTAAGAAAAAAAAGTATGCCGAAGACATAAATTATTTAATACGAAAATATCATGCTGATAAAAAAATTACCTTTGAAGAAATTTGATAAGAAAACGATTTGTTTTGTTTTATACGAAAAAGTCGATCAATGGATATACCGGCCGTACTTTAAAAAACTTAGCCGGTTAAAAAAATTGCGGTTAAAAACATTCGACGGTTTCAGTTACGATACTTATATTAAAAAGCATAAAATAAACAGCCGTTTGTTTCCGGCTTCACTAGCCGACAGTAAAATCGATTTTTTGCCCCCTAAAAGCAAGAATGAACTTTTATTTAGTTATCTTATCAAAGAAAAGTTCTATTCTCTGGAAACCAGAGTATTGCTTAAACAAATCAATACTACCGAAAAAACTCTTAAAGAAACTGTTCGAAAATACCAGCCAAAGCTGCTAGTTATCCCCGAAGATACCGATGGTGTCCGAGGCCGTTTAGCAGCAACTATCGCTAAGATAAATAATATTAAAACTTTGGTTATCCTGCCCCTATATTATGAGTGGATTACTAACTATCCTCTCATGGCAAAGCGGATTGCCGACTATTGGCTTACGGTAGGAAAAAATTACGAAAAACGCCTCTTAAAAAACAGGATAAAACCAAAACATATCTTAAAGCAAAATCTTCCCTTTAAAAGTAATGGAGTATCAAAAAGCAGTCAAAAAGAATTAAATCTTTACGAAACAGAGATAAAAAAAGGAAAGTATTATTTAGCGGCTTTACAGAATAACGACTGCCAAGATGTTTTTATCCAAATGCTAATAGATTCATTCAGGCTGTTGCCTTGTAAGACTTTAGTATTTAAATTTCATCCGGCAACTTCCGAAAAAGAAAAAAAGAGGCTAAAAAATAAATATAATTTAAATAATGTTTATTTTCTGGATAAAATAGATTTAAATAAATTAATACGTCGTTCTTTAGGGTTTTTTACTATATCCTCAAGCTGTATATTTACTGCCGTAAAATCAAAAAAGCCGGTGGTAATTATCGACGTAGATTATTTTTTTCTTGAGCTTCTACCCTTAATCAGGCAAACCGGCTGCTTTAAAATTGCCTCTACACCCTCAGAATTAATAGCTATTATTTCCGATTTAAACAATATTAAACAAAAAAGAAGATACCTTGCTAAACAAACATCTATGATAAATTACTACTTATCTAGACAATGCTGTCCGATTAAGCTAATCAAAAAACTAGCGGGTTTATAGAAATAAACTGACAGCGATTTTGGGGCTAAATATAATAGAAACACAATTTTTCAAAATCTGCTATACTTCTATTAATGCCGATAAATAAAATTCTTATCTTTGGGCCTAATTGGATAGGCGATACCATGATGTCAACTCCTCTGGTTAGGACCCTTAAGGAATCTTTGCCGAAAGCGCATATTACTATAGCTATAAAACCATATCTTTCTCCCCTATGGAAAAATAATCCTTATATAAACGAAATTTGGGAAGTTAAAATGGTCCAAAGATACCGGCTTTTAACTTATTGGGGATTATTTAAAAGAATTAAAAAGCAAAAATTCGATTTAGTAATAGTATTGCCTCACTGTCTACGCTATGTTTTAATCTCCTTTTTAGCCCGCATTCCTAACCGCATTGGATATGATATCAGCTGGTTACGGAAGCAATTCCTTAACTCTAGCCTTGCTTATACTCAAGACTTAAAGAAAGAACATATGGTTAAAAATTATCTAGGTATCCTTAAGCTTATCGGTATTAAGCCTAAAGAAAAAGAATTAATTTTAGATATCGATTATGACAGTCAAAAGGCGGCCGAAAATACTCTAAAAGATAAGGGTATAAAACCTGATGATTTAATAATCGGTATAGCACCAGGAGCAACCTACGGAAAAGCAAAACGTTGGCCGGAATATAAGTTTGCCGAACTGACCAATAGTATAGCTAAAAGATACTTAGCAAAAATTATGGTATTTATCGGTCCGGATGAAAATAAGCTTAGTCATAAAATAAAAAATTTGCTAAATAAACAATCGATAATATTGGACAATAATAGTTCTCTGCTCGAAGTTGCTTCCCTAATAAAACGCTGCCGGTTACTCATTAGTAATGACTCAGGGCTAATGCATATTGCCTCCGCTTTAGGAGTAAAAGTTATAGCTATTTTTGGCTCCAGCAGCCCCTTATGGACTGCTCCTTACGGAAACGGCCACACTGTTATTAAAAAAGAACTTAGCTGCAGCCCTTGTTTTAAAAAGAAATGCCCTTACAGCAATTATAAATGTTTGGAATCAGTCGAAATTGAAGAGGTATTAACCCAAATAGATAAGCACCTAAAAAGACGAATTTTATGCCAATAAGAACCATTGTCTTTCTTAGCGGCCGCTGCCAGCTAAAAAGGTTAGCTTCTTATCCTAAGGATCAAATTATATTTTTTCCTCTCGATTTTACTTCAAGCTATGAATTATTAAAAGAAAAAATCCCTTATAAAGCCTTTAATGTTATTCTTGATGAATCTGTTGTAAATTCCCAGATAAAACATTATTTTAATAAACTTATTAGTGAAATACACTATTCTTATGGAGAAAACTCTAAGGAAGCTCAATATTTAACAATTATTAAAGAAACTCTGGCAAAAACATTGTTAACTCTTTTATCAACTCAATCCACAGTCGACAAAATACTTAATGATTATAAAGATTCTGAAGTTATACTTAGCTGTCCGAATAATCCTAAATATTTAAATACTCTAGAGCGAATCATTATCGCTACGACTAGAGTTAAGAGTCAAAAACTACATCTTTTAAAAGTCAGTACTCTTACTCTTTTTAAGGAAAAAGTTATCGATTTTTTAGTCAAATCACAATTTAATTTTTCTGATTTCCTCTTAACCCTCTTAAGAGGATATCTTCCTTTTCTTTTCCGAATATTACAAAGAATACACTATTATTTTTATAAACATAAAAAGATAATTTTTAAAAATGGGGATAAAAAAAGGATCTTGGTATTACCAGGAGTATATGCTACCTATCTAGGCAAGTTACTACCGCTAGTTAAAGAATTAAACCAAATGTATCATATTATTCCTGTAATTTTTGACGATTTATTTAATAAAATGTCTTGGCCTTTAAGAAAAAATAAAATAGCCTTTAATAATTACGCCTCCTATTTGGATAAAGAAGCTGAAAAAGAAATTAACCGGCTTAAGAAATATTGCGAAAATGCTAAAAAGAATATATTAGGAATTCTTAAGAATAACCTTCAAGGACATCTTCCTATAAGTTGGGAAATTTTGAGTAATTCTTTAGAAAAAATGTTGATAAAATCCGTATTTCGCAACATTCCTTTCTTAAAAATAGCAACGTTAAAAGTTATTAACCAGGAAAAACCAAACCTAATTATCTTGCCCGATGATACTAGCATAATATCAAGAATAGCTCTTTTAGAAGCAAAAAAAGAAAATATCAAAGCGTTAATTACGCCTACTAAATCAAAACTACTATTGGAAGAAGAACCTCTTTGGGATACAAAATTAATTATCGGTAATTATCAACTGTCAAAAATATCTTACGATAGCCCGGTGATTGAAAAAATTATAGCGGTCGGAAATCCTTATTTTGATAATTTACTAAAAAGAAAACCTTTGATGAAAAAAGAAGAAATATGCCAAAGAATTAAAGTGCCGGAAGGTAAAAAAATCTTATTATTTACCTTGCAGGCTTTTCGGGACAATGACGGCCTTATCAAAATTTTGTGCAAAGTTATGCAAAGACTACCGGATTGCCATCTGGTAATAAGGCCTCATCCTACTCAAAGCGATATCGTTTATAAATATATCGTTAAAAAATTTAAAATAAAGAATATAACTGTTAGTAAATTATTCGATTCCTATGATATAATTAACATAGTGGATTTAGTAATAAGTATTTCTTCGGCAACGATTTTTGAGGCAGTTCTTCTTAATAAACCGATAATTGTATTAGGCTCTCCTTCGGCTGAATTACCTATCCAAGATAATAGGGTTGAATTTATAGATAATATCGCTAAGCTTTACGAAAAAGCTAAAGAAATGATTCTGGAATCTGATAAAAAGGAAAAGCTTTACGATAACCGTCTAAAACTTATATTTGAATTGGTACCACCTGGCCAATCAATGCTAAAAATCGTAAAGATAGTAAATAGGCTGTTGAATATTAATTCTTTATGATAAAACCTCTGGTGTCAATAATTATCCTTTCAGCTTTACGTAAAGCCTGCACCCAAAGATGCTTAAAAAGTATAGATAAATTCACTATGGTTAGCCATGAAATTATCATCGTTGACATGGGTGGCGATAAAAATATAAAAAAATGGCTGATTGGCGAAGAGAAAAAACGTAATAATTTAAAAGTTATTTTTAATGCTGGTAATGTTGGGACATCCCGGGGCAGAAACCAAGGAATAAAAATAGCGCAAGGTAAATACATTGTTTTTTTAGATAACGATATAGTAGTAAGCAAATATTGGCTCTTTGCTCTTATAGAGACATTTAGAAGATGGCCTAAAATTGCCTCGGCCGGCTCTAAAATAATTTGCCCTAATAACTATGTGTATATTGGCGATAAATATATATATGACACTAACGATAAAGGTATAAGAAAAATAGGATTAAAGGTAATAAAACCTTATCTAAGCAGTGATTCTAAAATAAATATAGAGAAAGAAGTACCTTGGTATTCTACCGGTTGCCTTATGGTTTATAGTAGTATTCTAAAAAATATAGGAGCATTTGATGAAAATTTATTCTCTATCGAGGAAGATAAAGATTTATGTTTAAAAATCAAAAAAATAGGTAAAAAAATTATTTATTGCCCTAAATCTTATGTAATCCATGACCGTATCCGTGATAGTTTCTATGAAAACCATAT
Organism: Candidatus Omnitrophota bacterium; assembly: GCA_017994375.1. Taxonomy (GTDB): domain Bacteria; phylum Omnitrophota; class Gorgyraeia; order Duberdicusellales; family 4484-171; genus JAGOLA01. Next base: position 40,895 of record JAGOLA010000004.1, read on the forward strand.
CCGCTATAAAGATATCGGGCGCTTAAAAAAAGATATTTCTTATTTCGAGGCTAAGTGGGACCGTAAAGTCGAATTAATCTATTCTAAAAAAGCCCTAAAAGATATCGGCTATTCAGAAATATTAATAAAACAGATGACTATTGGCAGATTAAAAGATTTTTTTAGTGTCGCCTGATAAAACTAGTATGTATAAAAAAGTATACCTTGTTTCTCCTTCTCTTTCCCCTTTCTCCGAAAAACTTAAGGCCCAAACACCACCCGTAGGCTTAGGTTATATCGCTTCAATGTTAGATACAAACAATATCGAATATCAAGTATGCGATATGAATTTAGGTTATCCTCTCCCTTGGCTTATTAAGCAAATAAACTATTTTAAACCGGATTTAGTTGCTTTTACTACTCACTCACTCCTACAACATAAAGTAATATATAGTTTAATAAATAAAATTTCCGGCTGTGGTTTCGATACTGTTATCGGTGGCCCTCTTGTATCTAGCTTAGGTACTAATGTGCTTAAGGAAAGTAACGTAACCTATGCTATAAAATACGAAGGGGAATATGCCATATTAGAATTATGTAAGGGCAACCAGCCTAAAGATATAAAAAATTTGATCTATAGAGAAAACGGCAATATTATTGAGAATGAAGATAGACCTAGAATAAAAAGCCTCGATGAAATACCTTTCCCCAGATATAAAAAATTTGAATTAGAGAAGTATCTCGATAAAAGAATTCATATTTTATCCTCAAGAGGTTGCCCTAATAATTGTAGCTTTTGCCAATTTAAAGTGCTTTCTGGAAATGAATTTAGACCGAGGGGATTAGAAAATGTATTAGAAGAAATCAAATATTGGTATGCCAAAGGTTATAGAGAAATCGAATTTTGCGACGACAACTTAAACATTGATAAAAATAGAATTTATAAATTATGCGAACTCATCAAAAAAAATAATCTAAAGAATTTAGAGTTAATCGCTGGGTATGTATCTGTTAATAATCTGGATAAAGATTTATTAGCTTTAATGAAAAGTTCCGGATTTAAGAAACTTTCTTTGGGAGTAGAAAGCGGAAGCGATAAAGTACTAAAAACAATAGGTAAACCCCAAACTGTGTTGCAAATCAAAAAAGCTATAAAAGAATCTTGTAAAATCGGCCTAGCAGTAAATCTAGATATGACTATAGGTCATCCCAAAGAAAAAGTAACGGATGTTTTTAAAAGCATATTACTTTCGCTTACTTACCCTATCGCGAATGCCTATTTCTGGAACCTAATACCTTTGCCAAACACAAAGCTATATAACTGGGTAAAACGTAATAATTACTTTGTCATACCAATTGAAAAGTATGCTAATTTCGACATAAAAAAGATTAATGAAACTCCGGTATTTGAAACTTCCGAATTTAAGGCCGGGCAACGAAAAATAATGCTTTTGCTGTCACATAAAGTTACGGGTTACATAAAAATAAAAAATAAATGTAGGTTATTTCTTAGGAAGCTTTTTTTAGATATGCGAATATGCCTTCTCCCAAGGTATAAGCTCAATATTTTTCTGTCTTAATAAACTTTTAGTATCGTTAGAGACTGCATAATCGAAATCGCATTGTCGACGTAAACTCTTTTTGGTTATAGTTCTTAATTCAAAATCATTATAACCGCAATGCAAGATAAGCTCGGATACGCCATAAGGAAGCCTTTTTAACCAATTATCATACCTTAGTTTCTTTTTTCTGGCCGGTATATCGTAAGATTCTTTAAAAGATTTAAAAAGAACTTTGGTGTTATTTTTTTCTAAAAAAGCTTTTTCTTTTAGAAATGGTGAGCGAAAGGGTAGGTCGAATTTACGGCAAAGATAAAGAATCACCGGTAAAAAATCAGTTCTTCCTGTGACTTCGAAGTGAAGCGCAAACATATGGCAATCTAAATGTGTGGGTATTAAGTTGCACTTGATAACTTTTTTTATCTGATTTTCTAATTCTATTTTTACCTCTTCTTGCTTAGCATATTTCGATAAAGAACGAATAGTCTTGTGAAAATATCCTTTCTTATTAATAAGAGAAGGGACGTCTTTTATAGAACTTATGGGACCATAATGTAACTTAGAGAATTCGCTGGTGAGGGTAAGATGAACAC
>JAGOLA010000051.1 GCA_017994375.1 Candidatus Omnitrophota bacterium
TCCAATTATGGCCGCAAACAGCAACTATACTTGCTATAATAAAAAGAAAATTTGAAGCATCTTTTACGAAAATTTTAACTAATAACGGTGCTAAGAAACCTTTCAAAAAATCTAAAATAAAGACAAATATCCCCCATTGTCGGCCTAAAACTCTAGTAACATTGGTTGCTCCGATATTACTAGAACCGAAATTCCTAATATCTATCTTTTTAACAGCATAAACACAAAGAAAACCAAAAGGAATACTTCCTAAAAAGAAACTAGTTAGTATGGGAATTAATATTAACATTAATTTCTTTTACTCCCCTCGATAAATAATCTATTCCCGAAATTAAAGTGAAAACAGCGGCTAAAACGCAAATAAAAAAATAACCGTCTAAGCCTACTAATATCCATAAGACAGTGAACATTTGAAAAAAAGTAGTAAGTTTACCCCATATCGAAGGCGTAATAGTTACTTCTATTTTTAAAAAATGCAAAACTATTACTCCTAAAAAAAGAATGATATCTCTACTTACTACTATTAAGACTAACCAAAGGTAAACTTTAAACTGAGGAAGCAGGTAAAGAGAAATAAAAGCGGTCAGCATAAGCAGTTTATCTGCTAAAGGGTCTAGGACTTGACCGTATTCTGATTTTTCTTTTTTCATTCTGGCTACTAAGCCGTCAAAAAAATCGCTAAGTATGGCTATGACAAAAACTCCTACCGCAAATAATCTTAGCATTGGCTTAGAAGTAGAATAAATTAAGAAAGATATGAATACCGGAATTAAAATAATCCTTATTGAAGTTAGTTTATCGGCTAGGCTCATAGTCTTTATATATTACAAAATTATTCAATTATGGTTATCCGTTTCAACGGCCACCAGATAAAAATAGCTTTTCCTACAATATCTTTTTCATCTACAAACCCCCAAAAGCGTCCGTCTAAAGAAGATATACTATTATCGCCAAGAAAAAAATACTTACCTTTAGGGACTACTATAATTTCGCCTTTTTTACCGTAATCACCCTGATTATAGTAATAGTTTTTAGCGATTTTAGGATCAGTTTCTATCTTACCATTTACATAGATGTTACCGTCTCGTAATTCGATCCAGTCGCCTTCCAATCCGATTAAACGCTTGACGTAAGCTTTTTTTCTATCATAAGGCGGAATAAATACTATTACCTCAGAACGCTGTGGTTTGCTAAAACCTTTGATACGAAAATCCGTAAATGGCACTTTTGGGCCGTAGGTAAGCTTACTTACAAAGATTTTATCTCCCGGCATTAAAGTTGGAACCATCGAAGTAGTCGGTATCTTATATATCTGGAATAAAAAAGTTCTTAAAAAAATAACTAAGATAGCTGCTACTATTATTGACTCTATCCATTCGCGCAAGACACTCTTTTTCTTACTCATTACCAATCTCCTTTAAATTATATCTTAAGCACTTCTAAGAAAGTATCCTGGGGTATAGCAATATTGCCTAACTGTTTCAATTTCTTTTTGCCTTTCTTTTGTTTTTCCCACAACTTCCTTTTTCTGGTTATATCTCCTCCGTAGCATTTAGCAGTAACATTTTTTTTCTGAGCAGAAACTTTTTCGGAAGCAATGATTTTAGAACCTATTGCTACTTGAATATTGACATCATACATTTGACGTGGAATCAAATCTTTTAGCTTTTGCGCTATTACTCTGGCTTTACTTTCGGATTTTTCTTTATGTATCAGTAAAGAAAAGGCTTCGACTTTCTTATGGTTAAGCAAAACATCTACCTTGACAATTTCGGTCCGCTGATACCCCATGAACTCGTAATCAAAGGAAGCGTAACCTCTAGTTAAAGCTTTAATCTTATTATAGAAATCTACTATGATTTCTGCTAAGGGAAGGTTAAAAATTATGCTTAATCTGTCTTTCCCTAAATAGTCCATTTGGATAAAATCTCCTCTGCGAGACTTGGCAAAATCACAAATCGAATCCATTCCCTCCACAGGGGTTACTATAGTGGCTTTCACGAAAGGCTCATAAACTTCTTCGATATTAAAAGGGTCCGGAAACTGATGTGGATTATCGATACTAACAATGTCTTTACCTTTTTCTTTAACCCGGTACATAACATTAGGGGAAGTAAGTATAAGATTAAGGTTATACTCTCTTTCTAGGCGTTCTTGGACGATTTCCATATGTAATAACCCTAAAAATCCGCACCGAAAGCCGTGTCCTAAGCTCCCTAAATTATCCGGTTCGTAAGTAAAGGAAGGGTCAGATAATTTCAATTTCTCGATAGATTGTCTTAAAGAAGGATAATCTTTAGGAGCAGTAGGAAATATACCACAGAAGACCATCGGAGACATTTTTTTATAACCTTCAAAAGGCTCGGTAACAGGATTATCGGAAGAAGTAATAGTATCACCAATTTCGACTTCTTCCGGTTTTTTTATATTACAGCAAATATAGCCTACTTCTCCCACCGTAAGAGTTCCTCTTTTTTGCGGTTGAGGTAGAAATACCCCTACCTCTTCTACCTGATAAGTTTTATTTTGATGCATTAAAAGAATATTATCTCCTAAAGAAATACTTCCGTCAAAAACTCTTAAAAAAAGAATGACACCTCTATATGAATCGTAAGTAGAATCAAACAAAACAGCTTTGAGTTGTTTATCAATTTCTCCTTTGGGCGGCGGCACTTCTTCGATAATTCTGGCTAATAGCTTATCCATGCCTTTACCTTCTTTAGCGGAAACTAAAACAATCTCTTCTTTTTTAAAACCAAAAATTTCTAAAAGTTGCTCTTGGCTTCTTTCTATATCGGCATTAGGCAAATCTATTTTGTTCAAAACAGGAATAATTTTTAAATCATTTTCTAAGGCTAAATGAAGGTTGGCTACTGTCTGAGCTTCCACGCCTTGAGAGGCATCTACTAAAAGAAGGGCACCTTCGCAGCCTTTAAGAGATTTAGCTACTTCGTAACTAAAGTCAACGTGCCCAGGAGTATCTATCAAATTTAAAATATAATCTTTTCCCTTATAGTTTATATTTAAACGGACGGCTTTTGCTTTTATAGTAATTCCTCTTTCTTGTTCTAACTCCATGCTGTCCAAAATTTGGGCTGTTATTTTGCTCTTGTTAACTGCCTTAGCCATCTCTAAAAATCTATCGGCTAAAGTCGACTTTCCATGGTCAATATGGGCAATGATACAAAAATTTCTTATTCTATCTTTAACATCCATGGTATTGATTAAAGAATTTTATAAATAACTTTCTTAATTAATTAATTTTACTAAAAATAATTTATTGTAACTTTATGTATCGTTTCAGCTCTTCTACGGTTTGAGGAATATCAAGATTGCTGGTGTCGATATATATAGCTTCTTTACTGATAACTAAAGGACTGTGTTTGCGATTTTTATCCGAATAATCTCTTTTTTCTAAATCTTTGAAGAGTGTCTCAAAATCGATATTAACCCCTTTGGCTTTTAACTCTTTAAATCTTCGTTGAGCGCGTACTTTGGAGTCGGCATCTAGGTAAAACTTATATTCAGCTTGCGGAAATACTACAGTAGTGGTATCTCTACCCTCTACCACAAAACTTTTACCTTGGGCTATTTTTCTTTGTAGCTCACGCATCACTTCTCGAACTTTGGGGTAAGAAACTATTAAAGAGATATTTCTATCAATATCCGGCATTCTTATCTCTTGACTGATATCTTTGCCGTCTAAATAAATACGATCTTCTTTAATTTCTAGATTTAAACTCTCGGCTACCTTGCGTAAAGTATCGCTATCAGATGAATCTAATCCTTTCTTTAAAACAACATAAGTTAAAGCCCGATAGGTAGCTCCGGTATCTAAATAGGAGATATTTAAACTTTGCGCCAACAATTTAGCAATAGTAGTTTTTCCTGAACCGGCAGGACCGTCTATGGCTATAATCATAAGATGTTTTTACGTTTAGCGTTTATCTTATTAATCAAATTAACAATTTTTTCTCGTTTGTTTTCTCTCAATAAATACCGGAATTTAACTAAAGTTTTATTCAATCTTTCTAGGTCTGTCAAAATATTCTTTTTATTAGAAAGAAAGATATCAGCCCAGACAGAAGCCGGAGAGGCGGCAATTCTGGTCAAATCTTTAAAACTGCGGATAGAAAACCTTAGGTAAAAGTCAGGGATGGACTCCATGAAAGCAAAAGAAACTAAATGCGGCAGATGCGACATATAAGAAAGAATCTTATCGTGTTTTTTAGGATCGATGAACACTACTTTACTGCCTAACTTTTCCCAAAAAGATTTTATTTTCTTAGTTCCTTTATTACGCCAAGACGAAGTAACTAGGCAAATCGCCCCTTGGTATAAATCTACTTTACTAAAGTTTGCTCCGCTCTTTTCGCTTCCGCACAAAGGATGACAACCGATGAAATCAATATTCTTGGGTAGATACTGTTTGGCTTTCTTTACTATTAATTCTTTACTACTGCCTAAGTCTATTACCAAAGAATTTTCTTTTAAAAAGGGTGCTATCTTTCTTAAATAATTTATGATTTCTGCTACCGGCAAAGCTAAAATTACTAAATCTGCATCTTTAATCAAAGACTTAAGATCTGTTATCACCTTATCTAAAATATCTAATTTTTTAAGTTTATAGTAAGATCTGCGGCTACGAGCATAACCCCAAACCGATGTTTGTGGAAATGTTTTCTTGGTGGCGAGCGCTAAGGATCCGCCCATAAACCCGACTCCCAATATACTTACCTTTTTAAAGCTCATTACAGTTCCCTGTTTATGGCTTTTGCTATAATTTTTAATTCTTTCATAAGAAGTTCAAAGTTTTCGGGCTTAAGTTGCTGCGGACCGTCGCTCAAAGCTTCCTGAGGATTAGAATGTACTTCTACCAAAAGGCCATCAGTCCCACAGGCTACGGCTGCTTTGCTCAAAGGACTAACCATACCCCATCTTCCGGCAGCATGGGAAGGATCTACTATTACCGGTAAATGAGACAGCATTTTTATTGCCGGTATCGCACTGACGTCCAAAGTATTGCGCGTAAAATCTTCGAAAGTCCTTATTCCCCGCTCGCACAATATAACATTAAAATTACCCTCCGATAAGATATATTCAGCGCTCATTAATAATTCTTTTATAGTAGCACTTAAACCCCGTTTTAAAATAATAGGTTTTTTAGTCTGACCTACTTCTTTAAGAAGATTAAAATTCTGCATATTGCGGGCACCTATCTGTAAAATATCAGTATATTTTACGACCAGTTCTACGTCTCTGGTGTCCATAACTTCAGTCACAGTAGCGATACCAAACTCTTCGGCCACACTTTTGAGTATTTTTAACCCCTCTTCTCCTAAACCCTGAAAATTATAAGGAGAAGTACGAGGCTTAAATGCTCCTCCTCTTAATATCGATGCTCCTGCTGTTTTTATGGATTTAGTAATACTTCTTAGCAACTCTTTGGTCTCAATAGAACAAGGCCCAGCAATAACAGTTATTTTCTTAGACCCTATTTCTACTCCTTCTTTTATCTTGACAACTGTATCCTCTTTTTTAAACTCTCGGGAAACTAGCTTATAAGGTGCCAATACCGACATGACCTTTTCAACGCCAGGAAAAACTTCTAAAGGTTGCAACCTTATTACATCTTCAGGTCCAATAACTCCAACTATGGTGCGCTCCTCGCCTTTAGATATCATGGTTTTTAAACCTAGCTTCTCTATCCGCTTTATGAGATCTGTTATCTCTTTATCAGTAGCATTTTTCTTAAAAACAATAATCATGATTATCCTCCTAGGTTTTCTTCTTAAGGTAATCCCGAAGAAGAACTATAAATTTTTTATTTTCTTTATGTAAACCGACTGTTACTCTAAAGCAATTTTTCAATCCCCACGATTTTAATTCTCTAATAATTACTCCCTGTTTCAACAGATAATTGCTTAAAAAAGAAACATCCTTATCAAAATTTACGAGAATGAAATTAGTTGCGCTTTTTACAAAACTTAGATTACACTTTCCCAATTCTCGATAAAGGTATTTTTTTTCTTTATTTATATATTCTACTATTTTCTTGCTAAAACTTATATTCTCTAAAGCCGAAACCGCGCTAACCTGAGCAAGGCGGTTAATATTAAACGGGTCTCTGATCTTATTCAAACAATTAGCAATTTCTTTGCTGGTGATACCATAACCAATACGTAATCCCGCTAAACCATAAGCTTTAGAGAAAGTCCGAGTTATTAGGATATTACCTCTCTGTTTAAGAAATTTTAGCGTTTGCGGAAAGCCTATGGGAGCAAATTCAAAATAAGCTTCATCAAAATAAACTAAAACTTTTTTAGGGATATTATTCAAAAAGTTCTTAACTTCATTATGGTTCAAATAGGTACCAGTAGGATTATCCGGGTTTGCTATAAATATTATCTTGGTATTTTTATTAACTCTTTCGGCAATTTTATTCAAACTATAACGATAATTTTCTAAAGGCACCTTTACTACCTTGGCATTTTGAATTTTAGCCTGAATTTCATATATCAAAAATGTAGGGTAAGATACTATTACCTCGTCACCGGAATTAATTATAGCTCTCAAACACAAAGTGATAAGCTCATCGGAACCGTTGCCAAAAATTAGCTGCTCTTTTTGTACTCCTAATTTTTTTGATAGTTTTTGCCTTAAATAAAAGCAATTGCTTTCAGGATAGCGATTAATATTATTTAACTCTTGATTTATAGCTTTACGTAAATAAAGAGGCCGAAAAGGTATCTCATTGGAAGCGAGTTTGTACACCTCTTTTATTTTTAGAGCCCGTTTTACCTCTTCTATAGGCTTACCGGGTTTATAATTATTGACTTTTTTTAACTCTTTACGGCAAATCATATTTATCGATATTTGCTATCTTAGCTTTCCCTAGGATAAGACCCCAAGATTTTAACAAATATACAGTTTTTTCCCAATTTCTTTAAGGCTTTTTTTACTGAATAAGAGTTTCTGTGCCCTTCGATATCGACGAAAAAGTAATATTCCCATGGCTTCTTTTTAGAAGGCCTGGACTCTATTTTAGTAAGATTTATACCGCAGTTTTTAAATAGAAATAAAACATCATGTAAAGCGCCTACTTTATCCTTTATAGAAAAAAGAATGGAAGTTTTATCCCTACCCGAAGCAAGACTATCATTAGGAGCTATCACTAAAAATCTAGTGTAATTATTGCGGGAATCTTGGACTGACGAAACTATGATTTCCAAACCATAAAGTTCAGCCAAAACTTTGTTACCCAAGCAAGCTCCATGGTGATCTTTTTTAGTTTCAATTGCGGCTTTAGCTGTAGAGGATGTAGAAATTAATTCTACTCCTCTTAAATGACGGGATATCCAGTTACGGCATTGAGAAAAAACCTGAGGATTGGAATATACCCTTTTTATACTCTGCAAATCTCTTATGGTGCGGCTTAACAAAGCATGGGAAATGTTCAAAGTCAGTTCAGCGCAAATATTCAAAGTTGAAGTAAAAAACATATCCAAAGTATAATTGATAACTCCTTCCGTCGAATTTTCGATGGGCACTACGCCGTAATCGGCCTCCCTAGCTTCTACTTTTTCGAAAACGTCGCTTATGCTATCTACCGCTATATACTCCGGTTTTTTACCAAACTTTTTAAGCGCAGCTAAATGCGTAAAAGTACCTTGTGGTCCCAAATAAGCTATTTTCATTTTGGTATTTTTTGCCCGGCAAATAGATAATATCTCACGAAATATATTATCAATATCTTCAGCATCTAAAGGGCCTCTGTTAATTTTCTTTAGCTGGCTTAAAACATTGGCTTCTCTTTCCGGAGAATAGATATTTATATTATTTTGCTTTTTTAACTTACTTATTTTAATAGCTTCTTTGGCTCTTTGGTTAAGAATAGCGACTATTTTTTTATCTATCGCATCGATTTTTTTTCTTAACTTATTTAATTGCATAAATCCTCCTTTAATGAGCGCATGATTTACCGACGACCGCCAAAGGCGGTCAGGAACGTAAATCATATGCGCGAATTAAATCCTTGACATTGAAAATGTCAAGGATAAGTTCGACTAAGCATTTTTGTTAAGCCTCATGGCTTACAAAAACGCAAGTCTCACTTATTTAAAATATTTTTTAGCTTCTTCTAAAGAATCAAAATGCCCTATATCTATCCACTTTCCTTGTAAGGTATATCCAAAAACTTTTGTTTTTTCGCTCAACCAAGCAATATATCTTCCCGCCGCATCTACTTGGTTATTTTCTTTTAACATCGTTTCTAAAAAATTTAAAGATTCTTTAGGAAAAAAATAAATACAAGTTGCTGCTAAAGTCGAAGAAGGATTATCGGGCTTCTCTTGCAGTCTAACTACCTGCATATTTTCATTCAAAGCTACAATACCAAAACGGCTGGCTGTTTTTTTATCTTTAACATCATAAAGGCCAATAATAGAGTGCGATTTCTTATCTTTAGCTAATTTGACAAACTCTATCAAGTCGTCTTCAAATAAATTATCTCCGCCTATAATTAACCAGTCGGACTTAGAATTACCTATAGCAAATTTAATGTCTCTGACAGCCCCTAACATATCTTGGGGGCTAGTAGAACCATCGTTTAAAATTTTAGCCTTAATACCGTACTCTTTTTTCCAACTTAAGAAATCTTTATAAAATTTACTGTTGACGACTATTCTTATTTCTTCTATGCGAGTCTTTTTCTTTAAGATTTCTATCTTCTCAATCAGGAAATTTATTATCGGTTTATTATTTATCTTTACTAGAGGCTTGGCTATCTGTAAAGTAAGAGGGTATAATCTAGTCCCATAACCAGCAGCTAAAATAGCTACTCGCATATCAAATCATTAAAGTATGATATAAATCCTCTCTTAGTATCTTTTTTAGCTCTTCTTGCAGACATTTTTCGACTTCTTTAGGAGTAGAAAGCTCTAAAACCTTTACCATAATTTTTTTAGCGTCAGAAAATCTAATATTATTTATGAGTTCCTTTATCTTAGGAATTTGCGGAGCCGACATACTAAACCTATCTAGCCCCATACCTAAAAGAAGCAAAGTATAAATAGGCTCTCCGGACATTTCTCCGC
>JAGOLA010000052.1 GCA_017994375.1 Candidatus Omnitrophota bacterium
CAGTTTACTCTGATCAAGATAAAATAGTTGATTGTTCTTAAACTGTATTGAATACATACCTTTTTTACTTATTTAAATACGGAATACTTTTTTAGCATTTGAAAAAACTTTTTGGCGCAATTCTTCATCGCTGATATTTTTAACCGAAGCTGCTAAGGAATAGACTAACGATATATCCGAAGGCTTAGAGTCTATTCCGTTAATTCTCATATAAGGCGAGTCGGTTTCAAGCAAAAGATTGTTTAAAGGGCACTCTTTTAAAGATTCGATGATACTATCTTTCTTTCTTAGGATATTAAGGGAAAAAGAAATCATTCCGTTGCGTTCTAATATTTTATTCAATAAATTTAAAGAATAGGAAAAACAGTGAAAGACTACTTTTTCATAACTTTTAAAATATCTATCGATAATCTCTAAGATTTTAAATTCTTCGCTGTCCTGGGGCATACGATTATGTATTAAAACTGCCAGATTCCTTTCTTGAGCTAATTGCAGAAAAGAACTTAAAGCTTCTTTTTGCTTATCGTAAGCACAATCGGACTTATAATCTAAGCCTATTTCGCCAATAGCCACAATTTTTTTATTATCGTCTATTAGCTTATGGTAAGCAGCTAAAATTTGGCCTGAAAATTTAGCGGCTGAAAAAGGATGGAATCCTAAAGAGGTATACAAAAAATCATATTTTTTTGCTAACTCTACGGCTATTTGTGAACTTTCTAAATCAATGCTTGAATCTATAAAATAATAATCGCTATGGTAAGTATTGGCTATTTTTTGACGAATACTTTCATCGAGAGAATTAAAGTGGCAATGCGAATCAATCAGCATCGATACGCGGAAAAAGTGGAGAACCTTTATTAACCTTATAACCGGAAACTTTACCCCAAATAGCGTCTTTTAAGGAAACTTTCTTATTTAAACCTAATTGGCTATTGATATCTTCCGTGGTCTTAGGTATAAAAGGAGAAAGATAGACCGAAATTATCCTTATGCCTTCTAAAAGAGAATATAGCATTTCTCTTAACTTATCTAACTCTTTATTTTTCCATAAACTCCAAGGTTTTTGATCTTCGATATACTTATTCATAATGCCGATGAGCTTGAATATTTCTTCTAAACATATCGAGAAGTCTCCCTCTTCCATACGACGGATATAATTTAAAGCCAAAGAATTTAAACAATCCTTAAATTCTAAAGGGACATCTGCTTTAATAGGTATGTCGCAGTTAAAATATTTTTCGCTCATATTCAAAGTCCGATATACCAAATTCCCTAAATCGTTAGCCAAATCGCTATTAACACGGTTGATTATGGCCGGCCAAGAAAAATTACCGTCTAAACCTAAAGGAACCTCTCTTAATAAAAAATAACGTAAGGCATCAACGCTGGTATTCTGTATTAAATCCAGGGGATTTACGATATTTCCACGGGATTTAGATACTTTTTCACCTTCAAACTTCCACCAGCCGTGAGCAAAAATAATGCGAGGCATTTCTAATCCTAAGGCTTTTAGCATTATCGGCCAGAAAATAGCGTGGTGGCGTATAATATCTTTGGCCATAAAGTGAATATCTGCCGGCCAAAAAGTGTTAAATTTATTATCGTCCTGGCCATAGCCAACACCGCTGATATAATTTATCAAAGCATCAAACCAAACGTATACTACATAATTACTATCAAGAGGAAAATCGACCCCCCAAGATAAACGCTTCTTTGGCCGGGAGATGCAAAGGTCATCTAAAATATTTTTTTCTAAGAAAGAAAGCACTTCGTTATAACGGGTTTTAGGCTTAATAAATCCGGGATTATCTCGAAGATGGCTTAATAACCAATCCTGGTATTTAGACATCTTAAAGAAATAGTTATCTTCGGTCACTTCTTCAAGCGGACGCCCGCAATCCGGACAAACACCGACGTCGGTAATTTGCTGCTTGGCCCAAAAAGATTCACAAGGCAAGCAATAATAGCCTTTATATTTTCCCTTATAGATATCGCCTTTCTCGCTAAGAGTACTTATTACTTTTTGTACGGCTTTACAATGGAAATCGAAAGTAGTCCGAATAAAAAAGTCATAAGAAATATTTAGTTTATGCCATAAGTCCTTAAAATTTTGAGCAAAGCCGTCTACGAATTTTATTATTTCTTCTCCTTGAGTTTCAGCAACCTTCTTGATCTTTTCGCCATGTTCATCGGTTCCGGTAAGAAAAAAAACCTCATCATTCTTTAAGCGCCGGAATCTAGCCATGCAGTCGGCAATGACGTTGGTGTAAGCATGTCCGATGTGCGGTTTGGCATTAACGTAATAAATAGGAGTAGTAAGATAAAAAATTTTACTCATCTTCCTTAAAGAATACCTTCTCTACCCGGCCATCTTCAAGCTCAACATAAGCTACTCGGGTTAAGATATTTACCGAAGAAACTTTTCCTTTACCTTGAGGCGTTTCTATGGTTTGACCTTCTTTAGGCAGGCCTTTGGAAAGATCACGATAGGTTTTGTATTCGTAAAAAAGGCAGCACATTAATCTTCCGCAGATACCGGATATTTTCCCGGAACTTAAAGGTAATTTCTGTAGTTTAGCCATCTTCATACTGACCGGCTCAAAATTTTTCAAAAACCTCACACAACATAGGCGTTGACCGCAAGGGCCAATACCGCCAAACAGTCTGGCTTCATCCCTTACGCCGATTTGGCGCATCTCTATTCTGATTTTGAATATCTTTGCTAACTCTTTTACTAACTCCCTAAAATCCACTCGGCTTTCGGAAGTAAAATAAAAGACTATCTTTTTTTTATCAAGCGAATATTCGGCATCTACCAATTTCATGGGTATCTTATAGTCCCGGATCTTACGGGAACATAATCTCATGGCATCCTTAGATTCTTTTTTGTTAGATTTTATCTGCTCTATATCTTGAGCCGATAATTTGCGTAAAACGTTCTTATAGCCATTTTTTTTATCGCCTCCGGCTAAAGAATTAACTTCGTTTATCTCGACCACTTCGCCATAATCGACCCCCCTATCAGCTTCTACTACTACATAATCATGGGTATTAATATCATCGCTGACCTGATAAGTCATAAGCTGGCCGGCTTCTCTAAGTCTTATCAAAGCAATTTTCATCTTCAAACCCACTTTGGCGCCCAATCAAGACGCCCCTTTATCAAATTCATGGCTAAATTAATGTTAATATTATGGTAAGCCCGGTATATCTTCAACAAATCTCTTAAAATACCGCTTATTTGAACGATATCCTTATTGCGTAGAATTATCTCACATCCCTTATTAAACGGCAATTTATTGTTTTGGCAATTAGCTTTCCAAAGTAAACCACAACGCATAGTCTCAATTAAAGCCCACAAAAAAGAACCAAAGGCCTTTCTGTCTTTAAATTTTAAGTCTTCTCCCTGCAAAAAATTATTAGCTAAATTAATATCGGCTTGCTCAATAGCTGTATCTATCGAAGGTAAAAAAATCTTTCGGCAACGTGAAGAAATAGTCGGCAAAAGCTCTTCTAGCCTTAAAGCACACAAGACTATAAATGAATTTTTCGGCGGTTCTTCTAGAGTTTTTAAAAAAGCGTTGGCTGCCTCCGGACTTAAGCTTTCGCTCTCTTTTAAGAGTACTATCTTTCTTTCTAAACAAAAACTCTTTAGAGAAAGAAAACTTCTGATATCCCGTATCGTTTCGATCTTAATAGTTAGATTTTCCGGCTCTATCACCAATAAATCCGGATGGTTATTTTGATTTATTCTTTTACAGTCCAGACAAGAATTGCAGAAATAAGAATCTTCTTTACAGCTTATCAGCTTTAAAATATCAAATACTAGCGGATAATTTTGGCCAAGAAAAAGATAGGAAGAACCTAATAAATTATTATTTTTCAGGACTCTAAAATAATTCAGTAACCCTTCTTTTTTAGCCATACTGTTAAAACTTAAACTTTATTTTTTAAAACCTTTTTTAATATTACTTCTACTTTTTGATAAATTTCTTCCAATCGGCCGCTGGCATTGATGACTTTTATCCGCCGAGGATGCTTGCAAGCTAACTTTAAATAACCCTCTTTAAGCTTATTATGAAAACTTAAAGGCTTAGATTCAATGCGGTCTTTATTTTTAATTCGTAAAAGGCCGGCCTTAGCCGGTGTATCAAGAAGAATAGTTAAATCCGGAGTAATGCCTAACGAAAATATCTTGACAGCTCTTTCGGCAGTTTTACCTAAACCTAAAGCAAAACCTTGATAGACTAAAGTAGAATCAAAAAAACGGTCGCAAACGATAAAATCGTATTTTTTTAAATCTCTTTTCAGCTTTTCTTCGATAAGTTGAGTACGTGCCGCTAAATACAGTAATAATTCGGTATACCGGCTCAATGCTTTATTGTTTTTATCTAAAAGAATATCTCTTATTTTCTCACCGATTTTAGTAGTGCCGGGCTCACGATAGGTTTTTACCGAAAAACCTTTACGGCGTAGATACTTATCTAAAAATTTAATTACGCTGCTTTTTCCCGAGCCTTCTATCCCTTCGATGGTTATAAACATATTAATCTTCCTCTGGTAATTTTTTAGAGATAAAAATTGTAGACGTTGCTGAATCTGTTGCATAATAAGGGAACTTTTCTTCCATCTCTTTTCTGATAGCATCGGCGGCTTTAAAATCTTTTTTTTGTCTGGCCTCGTGTCTCTTATCAGCCAGTTTTATGAGTTCTTTTGGAATTTTCTTTCCTTTTGGAATTTTAAGCCCGAAAATCTTAAAAAATTCTTCTAGCTTAGAAACAACATATTTTAGTGCTTCTTTTTTGCCTAAGGAAGCAAAAACAGAACCTAAATCAATTAAATCAAATAAAGAAGCCAATGCGCCAGGCATATTGAAATCATCATCCATTGCTTCATTGAATTTCGCACAAATAACATCCACCTTGTCTTTATCTTCCGGTATTATCTTAGGGCCTTTTTGGTAATCCTTTGACAAAAAAAACTTTTCAAAAGTATCATAAAAACTCTTTTTTTGTTTTTTAAACTCCTCTATTTTCTCTTCATTAAAATCAACAGGATGAGAGTAATGAGCCGATAAAAAAAATAACTTTAAGTAATCAGGATCCTTATATTTTTTTACAAAATCTTTTATCGTTATGAAATTACCTAAAGATTTCGCCATCTTTTGGCTATTGATAGTTAAAAGGCCGTGATGAATCCAATAATTAGCAAAAGGCTTACCAGATAAAGCCTCGGATTGGGCACACTCATTTTCATGGTGAGGAAAGATCAAATCCCGGCCTCCGCCATGAATGTCTAAAGTAACGGCCTTAAGATACTTCTGGCTCATAACCGAGCACTCGATATGCCAACCAGGCCGGCCCCGGCCCCAAGGACTATTCCAAAAAGGCTCATTCTCTTTAGATTTCTTCCAGAGGGCAAAATCTAAAGGATCTTCCTTATGCTCATCAACTTCAACTCTTACTCCTTCGAGCATCTGATCTATACTTTGATTGGATAATTTGCCGTAACTTTTAAATCTGCGCACCCTAAAGTAAATTCCGTCTTTGGTTTCATAGGCATAACCTTTATCGATTAACTTCTTGATGTATCGAATCATCGCAGTTATATTCGCGGTTGCCCGGGGTTCTTTATCAGCTTTGGGTATGTTTAACAAACTTAAATCCTGGTAATAATCATTTATGTATTTATCGACTAACTCTTTCCAGCTAACTTTAAGCTCATTAGCTCGTTTGATGATTTTATCGTCGATATCGGTAATATTACGAATAAATGAAACTTTAAAGCCCCGGTATTGAAGATACCTTCTTATTACCTCAAAAATATATAGGCTTCTGGCATGGCCGATATGGCAATCATCATAAACCGTAACTCCGCAGGTATACATTTTTACATTTTTGCCGCTAGCCGGAATAAAATCTTCTTTCTTTTTTGTTAAAGAGTTATATATCTTTATTTGAGGTATTTTATTAATTTTCATCGGACTTTATTTACCAAGATAATAGCAAAACAGCTAATGCTATTTTTAGCGCCTAAAATAGGCAGTTTTTCTTTGGATTTGACTTTAACGTTAACTTCGGAGATAGAAAAAATTCGCTTAAGTGATTTTAAAATCTCTTTTTTATGCCCGCAAAGTTTAGGCTTATCGGCCACGATAACGGTATCAATATTAAGAATATGGTATCTTCTGTTAATTTTCTGCAAAATAAATTTTACTATTTCTTTACTGTTTAAATTTTTAAACTTTGGAGAAGGTGGAAAATAATCACCGATATCGCCTATTCCGCAAGCTCCGCATAAGGCATCACTTAAAGCATGCAACAAAACATCGCCATCAGATACCGCTTCTAAGCCAAAAGAACAAGGAATCCTTATTCCTCCTAAAATTAAGTCTTTCTTCTTTAAGGTAATCCTATGGACATCAAAACCAAATCCAATCTTATAATTTCTCATAATTAATAGCTCGGGCTAATCTGATATCTTGAGGATAAGTTATCTTAAAATTAGCGATTTCACCGGGGACTAGCCGAATAGGTTGGCCTAAAAGCTCTAATAATTGAGCATCATCGGTAAAGTTTCGCTCTCGAAATTTTTTATAAGCCTTGATTAACAAAGTTTTTTTAAACCCTTGAGGAGTCTGAATAAGAAAAATATTCTCTCTATCGATGGTTTTTTGGACATATTCTTTTTTTACTATTTTTAAAGTATCCGGTGACTCCAAGCCGCAAATTACTGCCGGAAAAATCTTTAGCTCTTTTAAGATAATATTTATCTGCCGTATGCTCACGAAAGGACGGGCTCCATCATGTATCAACACATAATTTATGTCTTTGGCTAGAGCTGCTAAGCCGTTTTGCACCGAATCTTTTCGTTGTTTACCGCCTTGCACTATGATAACTCGAGAATCTTTTATTTTTCGCTTAGCCAAAGAAAAATCTTTTTTCCTTAAGACTAATACTACCTGCTTAATTGGCCTTATTTTTAGAAAAATTCCGACAGCGTATTGAAAAAGCAAAAGCCCGTTAAGCTTTAGCCTGGCTTTATCTATTTTGCCTAACCTTTTGCCCTCTCCGGCACAAACAATGATAACCCCGACTTTAAAGGCCATCTTTAAAATTAAATAATATTATATGAGCTTAGTGAAAATAATTCTTCCGCTGGAACTTTGAAGTACCGACGTAACTTCTATTGATACCGTTTTACCGATGAGTTTTTTTGCTCCTTCGACAACAACCATGGTTCCGTCTTCCAAGTAGCCGATAGCTTGATTTTGCTCTTTGCCTTCTTTAACCAGCTTTATGGAAAACCTTTGGCCGGCAATAAACGTCGGCTTAAGAGCATTAGCAAGGTCGTTGATATTCAATACATTCACTCCTTGTAATTGGGCAATACGGTTTAAATTATAATCGGTAGTCAATACTTTAGCATCCATTTTTTGTCCTAACCTTACTATTTTTTCATCAACGCTTTTAGTATCCTCGAAAGGCTCATCTACTATCTCTATTTCGACGTTAGGTTCTTTTTTCAAAGAATGTAGTATCTCTATGCCTCTTTTGCCCTTTTGACGTTTCATATGGTCGGTAGAATCGGCCAAAGCATGTAATTCGTTTAAAACAAAACGCGGGATAATAAAGGTGGCCTCTAAAAATTTAGTCTTTACGATATCTAAAATTCTACCATCAATAATTATACTGGTATCGATTATAATAGATTCTTCCCGCATCGCCTGACTTTTGAATTTGACATAGGGAATTACCAAGTGAAATTGGTCTTTACCTTTAATTCCTAAAGTAAGACCAAGATAAACAAAGGTAAAAGTGACAAAAAGCTTAATGTTATTAAACATATCCCTTCCGATATCCTGTGATAAGGGGATTTTATCAAGCGTTTCACCGAATATCCAAGCCAGTAATAAACCCAAAACTATCCCGAATACGGCGCTGGAAAGGCCCTTTAAAGAGACACGGCGGGCAAAGTGTTCAAATAAAACTATAGCTACGCCTACACCAAAACCAATACTGGCCGAAAAAAGAGCATTCTCTTGCCACAAAGAATAGCCTAAGCCTGTGAACACTAAAATAAAAAAGATTCTTAAGAATATAAGACTTAACATATAACCTCCTTAAAATTTATATAATAAAAAAATAAATAATTTAAAAATAAAATAATTTTTATATTTAGCCAAAAATATTTTTCACTACTTCTTTCAAAGAAGAAAAGCTACCTATCTGGGAAACAAATTCTTTATTCACCTCCTTTAAATTCGCTTCCGGAATAAAATAATTCTTAAGGTCTATTCTTTGGGCTTCTTTTAACCTTAAATTTATATTATTAACTTTCCGCAGCTCTCCGGCCAAGCCTACCTCTCCGATAAAAACGCTATTTAGCGGTAGTTCCTTTTCTTTTAAGCTAGAAATTATAGCCATTACTGCTCCTAAGTCAGCAGCCGGATCATTTATTTTAAGCCCGCCGGCCACATTTAGAAAAACATCTTCGCTGGATAAAGAAAGTTTAAGCCTTTTTTCTATTATAGCTACTAAAAGGGAAAAGCGATTAAAATCAAATCCTAAGCTTCTTCTTCTGACTACACCAAAACTAGCCCGGCTCACCAAAGACTGAAGCTCAATAAGAAGAGGGCGTAAACCTTCAATCACACAAACTACGCTGCTGCCGGAGAAAGATTGTTCGCGGTGAGGAAGAAAAACATCGGTTACTTTTTTAACCTCCGACAAACCAGAAGATTTCATTTCAAAAACAGCAATATCTCCGGTAGGGCCAAAGCGATTTTTCACCGACCTTAAAATCCTATAGTTGGATAGCGACTCGCCTTCAAAATAAAGAACACAATCAACTATGTGCTCTAACAATTTAGGCCCGGCTATTAATCCTTCCTTAGTGACATGACCAACCATAAAAATAACTACCCCCAGTGTCTTTGCTATACGGGTAAGATAATCAGCACAACCTTTAATTTGAGATACAC
>JAGOLA010000053.1 GCA_017994375.1 Candidatus Omnitrophota bacterium
TTTTTCTCATAAATTTTATTTTTTTTAATTAGTTTTCTAAAATATTTTTATCACCGTGGTTAAAGTTCAAATTCACTGCATACTTGCATATCAAGCATATCTTCCGAGAAGAATTGTCTAAAGATATTTATTGCTTCATATCCAGTACAATGCGAAGGGCCTATCTTTCTGATATTGCTGGCTTTTATCTTTTCTACCGTATATTTTATCGATCTTATATCCTTATCTATAAGATGAAAACCGCCTAAAATAGCGTAAATCTTATCGCCATAAAGCTTCTTATTTACCTCTTCAATAAATTTCAAGATTCCGGGATGAGAACAGCCACTAATCAAAGAAACTCCTTTTTCTGTCCTAACTACCAAAACTTGCTCTTTTAAATCGCTGCCTTTGTAAGATATAGAAATACAACCGCTGCTGTAAATATCTTGACCTATTTTCTGCCATTTATCGACCAAATTAAAATTATAGTTAGACATTTTATCCTTGAATTCCTCTGCTAAGTCACTACCGATAAAAACGGCGATATCCTTATTGATGGCCAATAAATCCCAAAGTCCCCCTGTATGGTCCCAATGCTTATGAGAAATTATTATCTTTTCGATCTTTCCGATATCAACATTAAGCTTTTTAAGATTACCGATGGTATATTCTGATTTTTCGCCGGTATCAAATAAAATCTTATTATCAATAAGATAAGAAACGCCCCACCCTGAATAGTAATTATTATTATTAGTGTCTTTATCAAAAATTACCTTAAACTTCATCGGTAGCTATTATTGTTCTATTTATGTTTTCTTTCACCGAAAATAATAGTGCCAAGCCTTACTATATTGGCTCCCTCTTCTATGGCAATTTTATAAGAAGAACTCATACCCATAGAAATATATTCCCAATCTAAAAAACTACCGTAATTATTCTTAATTTCTTCGAATAACTCTCTAAGTTTTCGAAAATAGGGACGTAAATTTTCAGGGTCCTCCTGCCACGGCCCCATTGTCATAAGACCTCGGGGTTTTAAACTTTTAAACTCTAATATTTTTTCTAAAAAACTTTCTACCTTTTCAGGTAGGACTCCATATTTTTGGCCTTCTTTAGCAGAATTAACTTCTATTAAAACCGGCATAATTTTACCTATTTTCTTACATTCTTTGTCAAGAGCACTTGCCAATTCCAGGGAATCAAGTGTTTCGATAAGATCAAAAATCTCAACCGCATGCTTAACTTTATTAGTTTGTAAATGGCCGATAAGGTGCCATTTCACTTGATGACCTATAGAACTAAATTTCCGGCTGGCTTCCTGAACGTAGTTTTCACCAATTAATCTTATCCCGCCGTTAATAGCGCTTTTTATTTCTTCGATTTCTCTACCTTTAGTAGCAGCTAATAATTCTACTTTGGCAGGCAAGCCTTTAAGTATTTCCTTGACTCTTTGCTCAATCATATAATATGAAATATTCTTTTTGGTTAAAACGGCGTTTTCTTATTTGCCTTTTTTCTAAAAGATAACTAATAGCCAAATTAATATTTTTAATCCCCGTAGCTAAAGAAACTGCTAGGTCTTCGGCCGTAGCCGGACGGCTCTTAAGAAAGTCAATAATTTTATAGCTTAAATTTTTGGACTTTTTAAATTTTTTCTTTCTAAGAGGAAAAGCTGTAACTATCTCAATATCTTTAGCAATAATCCGTGCGATAACAGCTATTTTTTGGCGAGATGGCAAAGAAACCTTAAAAGCCGAAGGCCTTATGGGGAGATTAAGTTGAATTTTATCCGGCTTAATATTTTTTATAAGGCGGTTAAATTTCCTAGCTTCCTCGATATTATCGTTGATTCCTCTTACTAACATTATCTCTAACCAAATCTTTCCTTTAAATTCCTGGCTTAGCAATTTAATTCCTTTTAATATCTTTTGAAAAGTTAATTTCTTATGCGGCCGGTTAATCTTGCCAAAAGTTTTTGTGCAAGCAGCATCTAAAGAAGGGATGATTAAATCTGCTTTTCTTAATTCTCTACGTACATCTTTTCGATATAAAAGCGACGAATTAGTAATGACGCTTACAGGAAACTTTTGCTTAGTTATTTTTTTTATCGCGGCTATTATTTTATCTAAATCTTTATGTAATGTTGGCTCTCCAGAACCAGAAATAGTTATATAATCAATTCTGGGGGTAGTTTTTATTATTGTTTTTAATTCTCTTTGAAATCTTTTTAAATCTATACAAGAGAAACGTTTTATACTTTTAGTTTTACTTTTACCTAACTGGCAATATAAACAATCCATCGAACATATTTTTTTAGGAAATAAATCTACTCCTAAAGAAAATCCTAATCTTCGAGAAAAAACCGGACCATAAAAATAAGCCATAATAAGTCAAATTATTATTTATCTACAAAATATTTCGTGGATTTTGTAATATAACCTAAATCAGTATTCTAAATAATCTTTATCGGGATCTAAATTCCAAAGGTCGTAATCTTTTTTTTCCAGAAAATTTCTAGCAGCATAAATACCAGTCAGCAAAGCATGATCAGAATTATCATACCGAAATAGCCCGGCTCTTCCTATAGTTTGAAAATTAGAAAATCCTGCTAAATAATTTCTAATGATACGGATATTATTTTGATAATCTAAAGAATAAACTGGATAGGCGTTATCGTAACGAACAACAAAACCATTTATAAGGTGTTTGCGGGAGGCAATCCCTAAGTATTCTAGTTCTTTTAAGGCATAATCTATCATAGCAACATCATTCATTTTCCATAAATCATCCCCTTCGGTGCAGAAATATTCTAACCCTAAAGAAGTTTTATTTAAATCAGCTGCCATTGCCGGACTCCAATTTTTATAATTCTGTATTCTTCCTAATTTAACTTGAGGTGAATTAATATATATCCATTGATCAGGAAAAATATCTCTTTTATCTAAAATAATATTTACAACTAAAAAACTTCTAAATTTTAAATTTGCAGCACAAGTTAAAACTTCCTCCGGAGGAGCGGGATCTAAACTCCTCAACATTATTGGCAAAGGCATACTAGAAAATAGATAATCTACTTCTAATTCTTTGACCTCACTACTTACAGTATCTTTTATCCCAATTTTAACAATCTTATTGTTATAGTGTTTAATGCTATTTACCAAAGTATTAAATAAGAATACTCCTCCACTTTTCAAAGAAAAATTTTTAAGCCTGTGATAAAATTCCCCCGGACCAGTCTTAGGATATAAGAATTCATTAGCTAAAGTCTTAGGTTCTTTTCTGTTATTTCTGAAAAAAGCATTCTTAATAGCAACTCTTAAAGAAAGCCCTTTTATTCTTTGTTTAGCCCAATCAGCTGAGATATCTTGGCAAGCAACAGACCAAACTTTTTCAGTATAATTTCTAAAAAAGATATTATATAATCTTTCTCCAAAGTGGTTGATAATCCAACCTTTAAAATTATTATCGTCCCCTGGTTTAGTTAATTTACACCATAAATAGCTCATAACACTTAAAAAACTCTCAACGGCCCCTAGATTCCAAAAAGTATTACAAAAACGTAAAGGATACTTAAAGTATCTTTTCTTATAATATATTCTTGAAAGTCTTTTTACTTTCAACATATCAGAACCCATAACATCATCCCAAAGTTGGCATATTTCTTTAGACTTCGATATAAAACGATGTCCTCCAATATCAAAAAGATAATCAGAAAAGTTAATAGTAGTACTTAAACCACCACAAGTATTATCTTTCTCTATAAGACAAAAAGGGCTCTTTTCTTTAGCTAAAGTATAAGCACATCCCATTCCCGAAGGTCCACAGCCAATGATAAATACTTTTTTAGAGGACATTTTATTAATTTAACTTTTGAACTTTATCTATTTTTCGATAAAAATCGATGAAACCAGAAAATATGCCTAATCCCATTATTATATTATCAAAAAAAGTAAAAAAAAACGCAAGTGTTGTAAAGATAACTCCTTTTTCTTGGAACAAAAATAATAAAAAATTAACATTGAGTAAAATCCAGATAAGAAGAGTAAATATTAATATTGAAAAAAAAGAACTAAAAAAGATATTAAAGATAAAAAAACTAACTATTATGAAAGATAGCAGTATACTAATTATCTGGGCCATAGAAGCATGAGCAAACCCTGTCTTATTTTTGCCTAATTGTTTCCAACCTTTAAAGTATAAAAATATTTTAGCCCAATCGAATGGTATACGAAAATCATTCTTAACCAAAGAAAGCAAAGAATATTTCTTAAGGTGTATTACTTCTAATTCTTTTAAAAAAGCCATTTTTTTCCCGGAAATAAAAAGATTTTGTCCTAAGGCAGTATCGTCAGCCAATATAGAATTACAAAAAAATGAAGTCGTGGCTTCCTTGCGTATAGCATAAATTGAGCCATAAAGAAATGTTATTTTCTCAGGTAAATTTATGAAATGATAGTACATGTAAAGGTTCTTATATTGACTATAAAAATTACCATTAGGATGATTTTTGGAAAGCATGCCGGTTAAAGCATCAATTTCAGGATGTTGAGAAAAATAGTTATGGATTTTCAAAAGCGTATCCGAGCTAATAATAACATCGGAATCGATATTAACGATAATAGGACTTTTGCTAATTTCTAATCCTTTTCTACGAGCAAAATTTCTATTAGGATTATTAGAAAGCTCAACTACTATATCAGAAAATTGTTTAGCTATAGAAACAGAGTCGTCTTTGCTACCACAGTCAATAACAATAAGAGTGTAATCTTTATAGGTAGAATCTCTTATAGCTTTAAGACAGCAAGCTATAAAACTCTGGCTATTGTAACTAGGGACAATTACAGAGAGTTGCGACATTTCCTGAAATTATTTAGGTAAAAATAATTATTTAGTTTTATTAAATTCTTTTAAAACTGCTTTAAGATTGGCTAAAACCGATTTATCGGTAAGAAGGGCATATTCTTTAGTATCAATAAAACAAATATCTTTTAGGCCCATAAAAAGAATTCTTTTTTTAGAATTGTCTAAATAGATAAGGTTATTTTTTCCTTTATAGATGAAAGCATTACCTTTTATAGCATTACCATCTTTATCTTTAGGCAGAGCTTCATAAATAGCCAACCAGGACCCAAAATCTCTCCAAGAAAAATTGCTTTTAACCATTTTGACCTTGCAAGAATTCTCCATAATTGCCTTGTCAAAAGGAATATCTTTTATTTTTCTGTAAAGATAGGGTAAATTTTTATCCCAATAACGGCAAAAATCATCATAATGAGGGTAATATTTTTTATATTCGTTTAAAAGCGTAGAAACACTGGAACAAAAAATACCACTATTATAAAAACAATCTCCTTTACGAATAAGTACTTTTGCTTTAGAAACTGATGGTTTTTCAATAAATCTTTTTACTAAATACGCTCCGTTAGTATCTTTTTTTTGGCCTATTTGAATATAA
The DNA here is from genome assembly GCA_017994375.1 of Candidatus Omnitrophota bacterium. Lineage (GTDB taxonomy): Bacteria > Omnitrophota > Gorgyraeia > Duberdicusellales > 4484-171 > JAGOLA01. The sequence continues at coordinate 5,438 of JAGOLA010000053.1, forward strand.
CCAAAATCCGCACTTGGCTCTCTAGGCACTATGCCGAAAGTACATATCGCCCCTTCTTGGGCTACTTTTATGGATTTATAAACTGCTTTATAAAATTCTTTTTCTTTCTGTATAAAGTGATCTACCGGTGCAATCAAAAGAGGTTTTGACTTATGTTGGCTTAAATGCCATAGGGCTAATAAAACAGCAGCAGCTGTATTTTTACTCTCTGGCTCAAAAAAAATATTTTCTTTATTGACCAATTTTATTTTCTGTAAAAATTTTTTTTCTTTCTTATTAGCGATTAAGAATATATTTTTTGAGGGGGTTAGCTTTAAAAACCTTCGTATCGTAATCTCTAAAGGAGAAAAGCCGAAGACATCTAAAAAGTTTTTGCTCTTATATTCGGAAACCGGCCATAACCGCAAAGACCTTCCACCACAAAGAATTAATACTAAAAAATTATTAGTTTTCATTTAATTCTTCTAAACGGTTTGAAAAATAGCCGCCCGTATAGGCATCAATGGTTGCTGTTAATTCTTCTAATCGTAATTTTTTTTCGAGAAGTTCTTCTGATGGCAAGGAAGGAACCATAACTTCTCTCTTAAGTCGTAACCTTTCAAAATAAACTCTATTGATTTCATCTAGAATGTCTAATCTTAGCTGGGTATCAAGCCGGCTTCTGGTATCTACATCATCCTCATAAGAATTCCAAACTAAATCGCCAACATCCCATTTTAGATTAACTCCCCAATCCTGAGGGCCAATTTGAACCCGATCATAAGTAGATCCTAAAGCTGTAGTGATGGTTTTGTCAAAATCTAAACTTACCGCAGGAAATAAGGCTCGGTACTTTAAAGAATCCCTCCATTTTTTAATCTTATCGGGATGAACCTCATTATAGCGTAAGGCGGCTTGCTGTATTTCTCTTATCGAAGGTTCGAGCTCGGAAATTACTTGTTCTCTATTATCTTCCAAGGAAAAGGTAAAATAGTTGCTATGAAATAGCCCCTTAGAAGTAGATAAATAAATTTCTCCTTGAGAATTGAATTCTGCTCCTAAGATATCCGATGAGTATAAACCCTCAAAAATATGCTTAGCTCTATTTCTTTCGAAATTAACAGCGAAAAAACCTTTAGTAGTACCAAGATAAATAGCGTCCTTTTGTAGATTAGTTTGAGCTAGGCAATTTATAAAGAGATTATCTATACCTTCTATATATAACTTACGCCAACTTGAACCGCTATCTTGAGAAATAAATAAACCCTTGCTAGTTCCTAACCACAGACGATTTTTATTAAATAAGTCTGTCTGAATAATTCTGGTAGTAATTTTATTTTTATTTTCCTCTTCGTCTTCATCTTCACTTTGCTTTCTCATAACGAATAAACGCTTAATGTTATTATTTTCATCGAAACTGTACACACCTCCGGCAGCAGCTAGATAGAGAATATCCTTTCCGCTTTCGATGTAATATACCGGCTCATTTATCTTTTTTGACTTCTTCCAAACTAAAAGGTCCTCGCTAGTATAGTGCAACCCCTGATCGGTTCCAACAAAAAATATTCCTTTGTGTTTTTCGGCGCTATAAATTACTTCTGTATCTAGTGATTGGAATAATTTATGTATCCCTTCTTCTAAAGAATAGAGGTGCCTACTGGTGACGATATAAAGTTTATCCGCCAAATAAGAATCATAAAATATTTGTCGTATTTCTTCATCTTTGAAAACCGCTATTTTTTCAAAAGTATTGCCGTTATCTTTACTTTTATAAATAGCGTTCTTGGAAGCTACCGAAAGGATTTTAGAGTCAAAAGGGGAAACTTTTGTATCTTTTATATCAACACTATCTAATCCTGGGATGGGCTGAAAAAGTGGGAAAACCTTAGAAGAATATATACTAAAAAAAAGTAAAAGTAAAAAAAATATTTTTCTCACTTATTAAATTAAAAACATTAATAATATGCCGAGGCAATGATTCTTTACGAAGTAAAGGCTCTGAGCTTCTAAGTCTTTAATCATCCCCTCGCTACTTTGTTTGTAATATATGTGAATGAGAAACAACTAAGTTATGTAATAATTAACACCGTATTATCAATATGCCGAGGAAGGGAATTGAACCCCTGACGCAGGGATTTTCAGTCCCTCGCTCTACCGTCTGAGCTACCTCGGCATAATGAAACTTATACTTTTATGAGCAGTTGGGCGAATAAAAGTGTTTAGTTGAATTATCCCGAAAAATTATAGCATATTTTTCGGGATGGTTATTACCTAATAGTTAAAAAATTATAACATAGGGATTAATTTAGGCAAGGAGTTTCTCAAACAATAAAACATATAACTTAAAGAGTAACTAATACTTCGGTAATAGTGTCAAAAGTATTTCGGCAACTTACAATGCACCAAAGAAAGACCGTTATCTTTCTTTTTAATTACCTTTACCAAGTAATAATTATCGTGTAGTTTATCTATTAAATCACTAACATTATATCTTTTGTCTCGGGGTTTATTATCAATTTCAAGATATATCTCCTTAATTAAAATACTAAAAAAATCTTTGTCATTAAGAATGATATCATATTCTGCACCTTCAACGTCAATTTTTAAGAAATCTATATGCTTTATCTTATTAATATTACAGAACTTAGAAAAACTTATAGTGTTAACTTTTATCTCCTCAGCTTCTGGCGTAGGGAATAAAGACGACCATCCCGATATGGCATTGCAAAAAAAAGAAGTTTTTGCTTCATTGCCAAAGATAGCAAAATTAAAAAGGCGCACATTACTAATTATTGGATTAACTCTTATATTTTCTTTTAGTATTTTATAATTATTAGGGTCTGCTTCTATAGCGAATATTTCAGCATTAGGTATTTTTTGTCTTGAGTATAGAGTAAAAAATCCGACATTAGCTCCGATATCAACAATTATTTTCTGTTTCAAGGTTTTAGGTAATCTATAATTCTCATAAATAAATATTTCATCGAATAACTGTTGTGCGGTAGCTAAATCCGCAATAACCAGATTAGAGCCATCTTTAAATATAAGTTTACTCATGTCGCTATTTTTATTTAAAAATTGTCGATAATTATATAAATAATGCTTACTGGCAAAGAATCTTCTATAGCAATATAGCCTCCATTCTATCTTGTGCTGATAAAATTTTTTTATCTTAGATATCATCGATAAAATAATAGATAATTAATAATTTATACACCGGAATGGGCTATAAGAAGGGTGCTACAAAAGAAAATATTTTCCCTTTGTTAATATTAGAAAGATTGTTATTTTTTATTAGCAAGACGGGAAATATTCTCAGAAATTTTGTCTAACAACTCCTGAGTATCAATTGGTTTCACGATATAGTCGGTAGCCCCAAAACCTTTGGCTTTGAAATTAAACTCGATTTCTTTTTTAGCAGTGACCATAATTATCGGTAAATGCTCGGTGTGTGGATAGTTATTTTTTAGTATATATAGCATTTCGAATCCGTCTATGCGTGGCATCAAAATATCGAGCAGTATTAAATC
>JAGOLA010000055.1 GCA_017994375.1 Candidatus Omnitrophota bacterium
GAGGATATCAGGGTATAGGCTTTGCTATTCCGGTTAATAAAGCTAAGAAAATTTTAGCTAAGTTATTAAAAGGAGAAAAGATTTTATACGGCTGGTTAGGGGTAAGTATACAAGATTTAAACGAAGATTTACGTAATTATTTTGGAATTAAAGAAAGGCAGGGCGTAATAGTTTTAAAAGTTTATAAAGATTCTCCTGCCGAAAGCGCCGGTTTTAAAGAAGGAGACCTTATTTTGTCTTTTAATGCTCAAACTATAAAGACTACTAGAGATTTAGTAAAGTTAGTTTCTTCTTTTACCGTAGGTGAACCAGCTTCTTTACGGATATTGCGTTCCGGTAAAGAAATGAATTTAGAAGTTAAAATCGGTAAAATGCCCAAAGATGTCGAAGAACTAGAAACATTTGAAGGAATAGGTAATACTGACGAATCCAAGAAAGTTAGTTTTCGCGGTATGAGCGTAGGAAATCTGAATAGTTTTTACAAAGAGAAACTTAAATTAGGATCAGAGGAAGGAGTTATTATCGTAGATATCGAACCGGATTCTTTGGCTGATAAAAGCGGTCTAGCGGTAGGTGATATTATTTTTAAAATTGAAGGCAAAAAGACAAAAAATACCGAAGAATTTAAAATTATCACCGAAAAAATAAAAGGAAATTGTCTATTAAAGACAAATCGGGGATACTTCGTTCTTAAAGATAAGTAATTGAAAGAATTCAATAAAGCACTCAACTATTCTTTTTCCCTGCTAAAATATAGAGCTCGAAGTAAAAGCGAGATAGAGTCTCGCCTTAAGTTGAAAGGATATGATTCTTCGATAATCGTAAGAGTTATAAAATATTTGCAAGAAGCAAATTTTATAAACGACTGCGAATTTACGCGGCTTTTTACTGCTTGGAAACAAGAAAAAGGCTGGGGAGAAAGAAAAATTGCCTTAGCCTTAAAAAGATTAGGAGTAGATAAGGATTTAATCAATGAAGCCTTAAGAGATAAAGAGATATTTAGGAAAAAGATAAAAGAATTGATAGAAAGAAAAATTAATTATTATCAGGGCGAGAATAGATATCAGAAAATTTTAAGGTATTTAATATCAAGAGGCTTTAGCTACTCCGATGCTAGGGCGGCTTTAAACCAAGCCAGGCTAGAGGCCTACGAACATTAATTAAGTAACTATAGAGAGTATGAAAACGGACGATTTACGCCAAAAATTTTTAAAGTTCTTTCAGGATAAAAAACATCTTCTTTTTTCTTCCGATACTTTGGTACCTGACGATGAGAGTTTGCTTTTTACTTCGGCAGGAATGAACCAATTTAAGCCTTATTTTTTAGGTGAGAAGAAAGATATATCACGGGCAACTTCTTGTCAGAAGTGCTTGCGTACCGGAGACTTAGAAAGAGTTGGTAAAACAGCCTATCATCATACTTTTTTTGAGATGTTAGGCAATTTTTCTTTTGGCGATTATTTTAAAAAAGAAGCCATAGAATTTACCTGGGAATTTTTAACGAAAGTGCTTAATTTAGAAGATAAACGATTATGGTTTTCAGTCTATAAAGATGATAACGAAGCTTTTGACATTTGGAAGGAACATGTCGGTATACCGTCTAATAAGATAGTTAAATTAGGCGAAGAAAGTAATTTTTGGCCGGCTAATGCCCCTAGTTTAGGTCCGGACGGGCCTTGTGGACCATGTTCGGAAGTTTTTTTTGACCGCGGTAGCAACGTAGGGTGTAAACAACCCAATTGCAATCCGGATTGCAATTGCGGTAGGTTCGTAGAGGTTTGGAATTTAGTTTTTACCCAGTTTAACCGCAAAGGCAAGAATAATCTAGAGCCTTTACCGCAGAAAAATATCGATACCGGAATGGGCCTGGAGAGGATGGCAGCGGTATTACAAGATAAAGAATCTAATTTTGAAATAGATATTTTAGCTCCATTAGTAAAAGAAGTTAATGAACTAATAGCAAAGAGTTCCCGTCTTAATACGCAAAGCGCTCTAAACGCAATTACAGATCATGCTAGAGCTGTAACTTTTGCTATCGCTGACGGAGTTTACCCTTCTAATGAGGAAAAAGGCTATGTAATAAGAAAAATAATTCGTAGAGCCTTACAGCATAGCCGTAGTTTAGATAATAAAAAACCGTTTCTCTATAAATTAGTGCCGCTTGTAGCTAAAATAATGCAAAGTCAATATCCGGAACTTAATCAAAAAAAAGATAACATTTCAAAAATTATTTTAGCCGAAGAAGAGAAGTATTTTCTAACTATAAAAGAAGGTAAAATTCGCGTTAACCAGATCATGAAAGGCTTATCAGACTCAAAGCAAGACACTATAAGCGCTACAGAAGCATTTCGTCTTTATGATACTTACGGTGTTGATTTAGATTCAATTAAAACTTTTGCTGAGGCTAAAGGCTTTAAGGTAGATGATGGGGGATTTAATAAATTGTTAGAGGAGCAACAGAAACGTTCGCGTAAAATGAGCATGTTCGATGAAGACATCTTTAAAGAGAAAGACTTTGTTTTAGAAGAGTCGACTTTATTTGTTGGCTACCAAAAGCCTGAATCTAAAGGAAAATTATTGCGGTTATTTTTAGTTGAGGACGGAAAACATAGCGGTAAAAAAGAAGTAGAGAAATTAAAATGCGGTGAAGAAGGGATTATTTTGTCCGATATTACTCCTTTTTATGCCGAATCCGGTGGGCAATTAGCGGATAAAGGTTCGATACAGACTAAAGAAGGTAATTTTTTGGTAGAAAAAGCTTTTAAGGCGGGAAATGCTATTTTACATAAAGGTAAAGTTATCGAAGGTTTTATTCAGAAAGGTCAAGCTAATCTAACTATAGATAAAAAAAGAAGAGAGGCTTTAGCACGGGCTCATACCGCTACACATTTATTGCAGGCAGCTTTGCGTCAAGTATTGGGCGAACACGTTATTCAGCAGGGTTCTTTAGTTGACGAAGATGAATTTAGGTTTGATTTTACCCACTTTAGCAAATTAAGCCTTAAAGAAAGAGAAGAAGTGCAGAATTTAGTTAAGAAGTTTATTACTAACCAAGATAAGGTAGAAAAAAAAGAGCTTTCTTTGGAAGAAGCAAAAAAAGAAGGAGCACTTGCTTTTTTCAAAGATAAGTATCAGAATATAGTAAGATTAGTATCCATAGCGAATTATAGTAAAGAATTATGCGGGGGTACTCATGTCGATAATACCTCGGAAGTGAAAGATTTTGAGATTGAATCCGAATCTTCTATTAGCAGCGGTATTAGACGTATTTGGGCTACAGTAGGTGTAAAAGCAGAATTATTACGAGAAAAAAATAAAAAACTTAAAAACCAATCGGATAAAGACAGTGAAGAAACTAAAAAAGCTAATCAAGACAAAATCGTTCAGGCAGTAAAAGGGGGATTTGATAAGATTATTTCGCAGATAGAAAATGTTACTGAAAATATAAACGGGATAAAATTTTTGTTCGATTCCGATAAAGCCGAGTTATCTTCGAGCAAAGAAGAAACTCAAGTTATCCTTGGGATATCGGATAGGTTAAAACAAAAATTAGGCTCGGTATTTGTTTTTATTACCAGAAACGTAGAAAAAAAAGATATTTTTATTTGCTCGGCAAGCGATGACCTTGTAAAAAAAGGGATAAGCTGCGTAGAATTTACTTCTAAGTATGCTAAAGAATTATCTTTAAGAAGCGGAGGCAGTGCTAAGACAACTAATGGTGTTATTCTAAATAGAGGCAGTGATTTTCCCAAAAAAATAGAGGAAGCTTTTAGTGAATTTACGGAGAAGAAATGAGAGTAGTAAGAAATCTAGATATTTTGGAAAAGTTACTTAAAAAGAAAAGAAGCGGTAAGAATAAAGTTTCTGAAAAGGTTGCCAAGATTGTAAAAGAAGTTAAGGATAACGGTGATAACGCTTTACTAGAATATACAAAAAAATTCGATAAGGTTAAGATAACCATAAAAGAACTAAGAATAAGTGAATCTGAAATTAGTGCCGCTTTTAATGAGTTAGATTCCAGTTTGATTTCGGCTTTTAAATTAGCCATTGATAATGTTACCAAATTCTATAAGCGGCAGATACCTAAGACTACCCGGATAAAAGAAGAGAACGGCAAGCTATTAGTGAGCCGTTATATCCCGCTAGAAAGAGTGGGTGTGTATATTCCGGCTGGGACAGCGCCTTTGGTATCTTCAGTTTACATGACGGTTATTCCAGCTATAGTGGCGGGGGTTAAAGAAGTAGTATTGGCTTGTCCTCCTTCTAAAGATAAAAGCATAAATCCTTTTATTTTGGCAGTAGCTTCCCTGTTAAAGATAAAAGAAATTTACCGCTTAGGCGGTGCCCAGGCTATCTCGGCTTTAGCTTACGGGACGAAAACAATAAAGAAAGTAGATAAAATCATCGGTCCTGGAAACGAATTCGTTACCGAAGCTAAGCGGCAAGTCTTCGGTGCTGTAGATATTGATATGTTAGCCGGTCCCTCGGAAGTAGTAATTCTTGCTTCCGGTAAATCTAATGTCGAGCATGTTATAGCAGACTTAGAAGCTCAAACCGAGCATTTTGGCGGTACCGGCGTGGTAGTAACTAATTCCCGAAAAATTATTCGTGAGTTACGTAAGTGTAAGAGTAATGGCTATGCTTTACGAGTCAGGAGTTTAGACGAAGCTGCTAATGTTATCAATGCTATTGCGCCCGAACATTTAGAGATTTTGACTAGGAAACCAGCGGCAGTTTTAAAGAAGATCCGTAGTGCCGGAGCAATATTTTTGGGAGATTATTCTCCGGTTGCCTTAGGAGATTATACTGCCGGTCCTAGCCATGTATTACCTACTGGCGGTAGCGGAAGATTTTTTTCTTGTCTTTCTGTGAAGGACTTTCTTAAAGAAATCCATATTATAAGTTATACTAAAAAAGCTTTACAAGAAGAAGCGGCAGTTTTGGAAAAAATAGCTTCTTTGGAAGGGATGAACAAGCATATCGAAAGCGTAAAAAAGAGGTTAGCCGGATAATTTTCTGATAAGTAGTATAAGGGAGAAATAAGATGCGAAAAGCAAATATAAAGAGAAAAACCAATGAAGTAGATATAAAGGGAACTTTGAATATTGACGGTGAAGGAAAGACTAAGGTAAGTACTGGCTTTGAACCTTTGAATCATCTTTTGACTCTTTTTGCTTTTCACGGATTGTTCGATTTAGAATTATTGGCTTGTGGTGATCTTCAGCATCATATTATCGAAGATATTGGCATAGCTTTAGGAAAAGCTTTTAAGGAGGCTTTAGGCGATAAAGCCGGTATTAATAGATACGGTTCTTTTTCTGTCACGATGGACAAAGTTGCGGTTGAAGCTAATATGGATATAAGCGGCCGTCCTTCTCTACATGGTATGACAGTTGATAAAGGTAATAAAGGTTTGTCAGATTTTTATGATACTGTGACATTTGATAATACTACTTTTACAGCTAAGCATGCTGTAGAATTCCTCGAATCGTTTCTACAACATGCAGGAATTAGCATGGTTTACGTAATAAAATCAAGCGAAGGCGATCTACATCATATTTTAGAGGCCTTGTTTAAGGCTATGGGAAAAGCCTTAGACCAAGCCACTCAAATCGATCCTCGCCGAAAAGGAATTCCTTCTACTAAAGGCATAATTGATTGATATGCTGATAGTTACAGATACTGTATTTGTGATTATCTGTTTTTATATCTGTTAGCACCTAAAATAAAAAAATGATAGTAATAGTAGACTACGGAATGGGTAATTTAAGGAGCGTTGAAAATGCTTTACATTTTTTAGGCATAAAAGCTAAAGTCAGCGACTCGCCGGAAATAATTAAGAAGGCTAAAAAGATAATTTTTCCGGGCGTAGGCCATTTCGGTAAAACTGTGGAAGAGTTAAAAACTAGGCAGATATTTCGTATTTTAAAAGAGAAAATAAAAAAAGGGGTGCCTTATTTAGGAATATGCATTGGAATGCAGATACTCTTTGAAAACAGCGAAGAGTCTTCCGGTAAAGAAGGCTTAGGTATTATCAAAGGAACGGTAAAGAAACTAAGAGCGAAGAACGTAGCCATACCCCATATGGGTTGGAACCAAATAAAAATTAATAAATTAGGTAATGAAGGAGATTTATTATTCCGAGGCATTAAAGATAAAAGTTTTTTTTATTTTGTACACTCTTATTATTGTTTACCAAAGGAAAGAAAAATAATAACTTCTTTTACTGATTACGGCGTAGAATTTGCTTCCGGTATACATAAAGATAATATTTGGGCTTTGCAATTTCACGTCGAAAAAAGTCAAAGCTTAGGCTTAGAAATATTGGATAATTTTATTAAATTATGTTAGTAATACCGGCCATAGACTTATATGACGGCAAAGTAGTTAGGCTTACTAAAGGAGGCCTTTCTTCGTTAAAAATATATAGCGATAACCCTTTAAAGATAGCTCAACACTGGAAAAAGGCAGGAGCAAAATTACTTCATATAGTAGATCTTTCTGCTGCTTTCGGTGAAGGAGATAACCTTGATGTTATAAAAGATATTATAAAGAAAGTTAGTTTGAAAATACAAGTCGGAGGAGGTATACGCGATCTAGATAAAGCCAAAGAGTTAATATCTCTAGGGGCAGAGAGAATCGTAATAGGGACAAAAGCTATTGATGAGAATTTTTTAGATAGCTTGATAGGAGCTATAGGCAAAGAAAGATTAGCTTTAGCTGCGGATGTTATAAATTCTAATTTAGCCATAGAAGGTTGGAGGAAAGAGACTAAGTTAAAAGCCTTAGATTTTATAGCTGGCTTAGTGCTGAAAGGAATCAAATGGATTATCTATACCGATACTTTACGAGATGGGACTTTAAAAGGAATAAACTTTAATAAGATTAGGAAGCTTTCCATTTTTAAAGGCGTAAATATTATTATTTCAGGAGGCGTCTCTTCGCCGGAAGATATTAAAAATTTAAAAAAAGAAGTTCCTTTTGTTTGGGGCGTAATAGTGGGCAAGGCTCTTTACGAAAGAAAAATAGACATATTAAATATAGATATTGACAATTCCTAGAAATATGATATAAAAAACACTTTACAATTTGAGTTAAATATAGTTAGAAAATTTATGAAAAGAAAGAATACTAAGTTTTTTAATCAAGAAGAGAGAAAATGGGTCCTTATTGACGCTAAGGACAAAATTTTAGGACGCCTGGCTACGAGGATCGCAAAAATTTTACAGGGTAAAAATAAAGCTACTTACACCCCTAATTTTCTTTGCGGAGATAGAGTTATAGTAATAAATGCTAAGCATATAAAGTTTACCGCTAATAAGTATTCTCAAGATAAGATTTACGACAAGTATACCGGATATCCCAGCGGACGTAAAGTAATAACATTAAAGACGTTAAAAGAAAAAAATCCTAGTAAAGTTTTATATCTGGCTGTAAAAGGCATGCTTCCTAAAAGTAACTTGGGGTGGACGATGCTGAAGTCTTTAAAAATTTATCCCGAAGCCGAATATGAACAAAAAGCCCAAAAACCAGAACTAATTAATGTTTAAAAAACTATGAAAGAAGCAGTAAAAAAAGAAGTATATATGGCTACCGGCCGAAGGAAAAAATCAGTAGCCAGAGTGATATTCACTCCTAAAGGAGAAGGAAAAATTTCTATAAACGGAAGAGTTATCGGTAATTATTTTCCTACCATTAATAATGTAACGCAGGCTAAGAAGCCTATCTTAGTCGCTGAACTAGAAGGCAAAGTCAATGTTTCCGCTAATGTTAATGGGGGAGGCATGTCAGGGCAAGCCGGCGCCGTAAGCTTAGGAATTGCTCGTTGCCTAGTGGAGTGGGAGCCGTCTTTAAGGACTGTATTGAGAAGAGAAGACCTCTTAACTCGTGACCCTCGTGCTAAAGAAAGAAAGAAATACGGCCGTAAAGGAGCCCGCCGCCGATTCCAGTGGACTAAGCGTTAATCCTCTAAAAAATCTTGACATTTATTAGCAGATGCGTTAAGGTATTTTGCTCGATTCTTTAGCTCTAAAATGTTTTATAAAAGGTGTTTTAAAGAGCTAATTATTATCGATAAAATTGACTTTTTTATGTTTAGTCCCATTGAAGATATTATTGAAAGTATTCGTTGTGGCAAAGTAGTTATCGTAGTTGATGACGAGAGCCGCGAGAATGAGGGAGACTTAGTAGTTGCGGCTCAATTTGCTACCCCTCAGGCTATTAATTTTATGATTCGAGAAGGACGGGGATTAGTATGCGTGCCTTTAAATAGAGAAAGAATCAGAGAGCTAAATTTAGAGCCGATGCATTACCAGAGCGGGGCTGATCCTTTCAAAACTGCTTGGCGGGTTTCAGTAGATGCAACTCAAGGTATTACTACCGGAATTTCTGCTTTCGATAGGGCTAGGACTATCGAAGTTTTGATTAATCCCAACAGTAATCCCCAGGATTTAATTAAACCCGGACATGTTTTTCCCTTAGAATCTAAAGAGGGAGGAACTTTGGTAAGGGCCGGTCATACTGAGGCCGCCGTTGATTTAGCAAAATTAGCTGGTTTATATCCGGCAGGGGTAATCTGTGAGATCATAAAAGAAGATGGCACTATGGCTAGGTTAGACGATTTAACTGAATTCGCCGATAAGCATAAATTAAAAATATGCTCTATTGCTTCTTTAATTGAGTACCGCCGCAAAAAAGAAAAATTAATAAAACTAGAAGAAAAAGTTAATTTACCGACCGTTTACGGAAATTTTACGCTCTTTCTTTACGTGTCTTTGATAGACAATTCCGAACATATAGCATTAGTCAACGGAAAAGTAAACGATGGTCCTACTTTAGTAAGGGTACATTCTGAGTGCCTTACCGGAGATATTTTTTCTTCTCAAAGGTGCGATTGTGGAGAGCAACTTCATGAATCCCTTAAGAT
>JAGOLA010000054.1 GCA_017994375.1 Candidatus Omnitrophota bacterium
CTTTGACTAGCCTTCCTCCTCCGCTAACGACAATATTAGCAATATCTTTCTTTTTAAAAAACTTCACTATGTCGATAACGCCCCTTTCTATACCGCCTACGTTCATAAAAGGGACTATCTGTAAAATCTTCACTTTAATTGTCTCCTAAATATACTATAACAATCTTAGAGTATTTTCTTTAAGGCTTCTTTTAATACTATTTTATTCTTTTCTCTGATTAAAGATGTCTTTAAATTTAATTCTTCCAAGTTATAAGGTTTTGATAAAAAAGAAATATCTTCTGACATCGATGCTAAAAAAGAACGATGCCGATTATCTTGCCGTTCTAGCGATACGCTGACGCAAGACTTACCTAAAGAAGCAGCTTCCGAAAGCATAGAAATGCTTTCGCTGCTTACAAAAACTATATCTGATAAGATATTAAAACCTTCGAAAACGAAATTATAATTATTTTGATTCGCTAAAACTAATGCTTCTATATTAGCAAAATTATTTAATTCCTGTTTTAGATATTTTTCGATATCCTTAGGAGTCCGGCGTGAAGTACTGATAAGCATTTTAAAATTTTCTTTAAGGCAAAATTTTTGTAACTGCAATATAAAAATCCTAAGATTAGCGAAAAATTCTCTCATGCTATTTAAAGGCCCCCCTATGAATAAAGCTATCTTTTTATCTTTGCTTAGTTTAAAAAAATCTTGGCATTCACTTACTTTATTCTCAAGATCCTGAGGGTAAAATAAAGCCCCTTTTATAACTGCGGTATTAGCACCTTTAATATCATCATGTTCCGGCACTATTGTTAAATCAAACTTACTCAAAGGAAGGTTTGGACGCAAAATAACTACTGATTTAGAACCTAAATAGGAAGAAAATAATTTATTAATAGGGGCTACGGCACTGCCAGTACTAATTACGATATCGGCAAATAAACTATCTAACTTTTTTCTGGTGTTTTTATCTAGTAACAAAAATAGACACCGCCCACACCCTTGACAATGTTTGCCGGAAAAAAAAGCGCAAACTTCTGCTAAAATTCTCATCAACTTATTCTTATACTTAACTTCTACTATTTCGCTCTCTACTAAAGAAGTATTTTCTTTTAAAGATGCTAAAACTGCTTGCGATTGTTTAATATGCCCAACTTTTCCGTCACTTAAAATTATAACAGTCTTATCTTTTTTATACTTGAAACGTTTATAATTCCAAAAGTATTCCGCCGGATGCTCCTCTAAATACTCCTGATAAAGTTTATTTAAATAAGTCAATATTTCTTTAGTATCCTTATTGATAGTTTCTATGGGCTTTCCTATTTTAAGCGTTTGATTAAAACCTTTTTGTCGGTAAGAAAAGGCTGGATATATTTTTTTATTAAATTTTTTGGCTAAATAAACTGCTCCTTGTGGAGTAGGAACTAAATGTGAAAAAAAACTGACATCTGGAGCATCTTTCTCAGCGCCTTGATCTACTACCATACCGATTAAATAATCTTGTTTCAAACATTTAATTAATTCTTTTAAGCTAAAGCATATTTTTATGCCGGTCTTATCTCTTAATTCATTTAAAAATCTATCTATAGGTTTATTTTTCTGCGGTTTTACAAAAACAGCATACTTATATCTTTGCGCTAAAGGTACAGTAGACACCTCCCAGTTACCGGCGTGTATAGTTACATATATTCCTCCATCAGAACCCATATGTTCTGTCCCTATGGTAGTAACATATTTATATATTCGCGGAGCAATCAAATTTTCTATTATACCTAAACTGAAATTATAAAAACTTTGATGTAATATCGCATGTATCTTACGGCGTGATTCCCTAGGGAAGGCTAATTTCAAATTACGAAAAGCTGTACTTCTTTTACGTCTATTAAAATATAATGAATAACCTATTATTTTTGCTAAGAATAAAGATACCACCAAGGGAAGCTTAAGTAATATCTTTTGGATAATTTTTGCTAAATAATACATCGCTAATTTTTGCTTATCTTACTGATTATTGTCTCTAATAAATCTTGGTTATTCTCTATCTCGATTTCGATATTTAAGATATAAATATCGACTTTGGGCTTAGTAGTTGGCAAGTGATATTTATCCTTAGCGGTAATTACTAAACCAAAAATATTTTTCCTTATTAAATCTTCCTGTAGGCTATTGAATTCGTCTTTAGATAATTCATAATGGTCGGGATATTTTAGATAAAGCTGGATATCTAAACCTAAATCTTTTAATTTATTAAAAAAGCCTTCAGGATATCCGATAGCGGCAAAAGCCGCTAATTTCTCTTTCTTAACCCTCTCTATTGAAATGTCTTGATTAGCTAAGTTTTTTATGTTCTTAAAGCTATAACGGGAGCAATACACTTTAGCATGAGGCGCTAAAGTTAAAATATTTTTTCGCACTAATGATAGGTTTTTAATATCATCACAATAGTTTAATATGATAATATTTGCCCGCCTTAAAGAAGAAAAAGGCTCTCTAAAAAAATAGGCTGGTATCAGGCGGTATTTTCTAGTAAATTCTCTGGCTCCCATAATCAAAATATCTATATCTCTTTTGAGTCTGCGATGCTGGAATCCATCATCTAAGATAAATAAGTCAAAAAGAGATTCAAATTTTCTTACTAATTCACAGCGATTAGGAGAAGAAAAAACGTCTTTTATCTTTTCTTTAAGCAATTTGTCCTCATCTTTACCGTATCCTCGCCGTAATACTGCCACTTTAAACTGAGAAGATAATTTTTCGTAAAGCCAAATACAAAAAGGGGTTTTGCCTGAACCAGCCCAAGAAATATTGCCTACGCTGATTACTTTAGCTTGAGACGAATAGGTTTTTATTAAATTGCGGTCATAAAGAATATTACGCAAAATTACAATCAAACCGTAAAGAAGTGATAAGAGGTAAAGAAAAAAATAAAAAAAATTCTCTAGTAAATTTCGCTTATCCTTATCTAAAAAATTTAAATACCAGCTTTTAAGACTTAAAAACATAAATCGTAATGTAGTGCCTAAACTTCCAAAGATTTAGCGATTACGCTTAAATTATTGTCCAAACTTCTTTTTTCTTCTTCAAAAACCTCTAAACACCTATTCCTTAAGTTTCTACGTAAAGCTCCATCTTTTACCAATCGTAATAATATTATCTTAAACTCATCGATATCTTTAAATTTAAGAGCTGCTCCCTTTTTTAGAACTACCTCCTCAATATCGCAAAAATTCTCCATATGAGGACCGAAAAGAGTAGATTTTAAAAAATATATCGGCTCAAGAATATTATGCCCGCCAATATTAGCTATGCTTCCGCCAATAAAACAAATATCGGAAATGCTGTAAAAATATAATAGTTCTCCCACTGTATCTATTAAAAAAACCGTATTATCGTAAGGTAAATCGAAATTAAGCTTGCTGGTCTTTACCGATTTAAATCCTAAAGAAAAAATTGTCTTTTCAACAGACGCAACTCGTTCGGGATGACGCGGCGCAATAATCAAAATAAGTTCGGGTGCTAATTGTAAAATATCCTTATAGATTTGCAGTATAGCTTCTTCTTCAGGGGCATGAGTACTAGCGGCAATGAGGATGATGTTATTATTTTTTTTCAAAAGCGGTAAGTATTTTCTTTTTATATCCAGTAATTTTTCCTGATCTATATATATACTTTCAAATTTCATATTACCGCTTATTATAACCTTATCTTCGCTAGCTCCTAAAGTTAAAAATCTTTTCTTATACATCTCATTTTGTACCGCTATATATTGACATTTATTCAAAACTTTTCTGATAAACGGCTTTATTAATTTGTATCTCTTAAAGGCTTTGTCAGAGACTCTGCCATTAATTATTATTACCGGAATATTTTTTCTGTTTAAACAATCAAAAATATTAGGCCAAATTTCTGTTTCTACCGCTACAAAGATTTTAGGCTTAATTATTCTTATTGCTTTTTTTATGATAAAAGTAATATCAAACGGAAAAAAGAATATTTCAGCTAAATGAGAGTAATGTTTTCGGGCGGTAAAATTACCGGTTAAAGTTGTAGTTGTTAATACGATAGGACAATTATATACTTCTTTTAATCTTTTTATTAGGTTTGCGATCAAATTTACTTCGCCAACACTGACAACCTGAATCCAAATAGCAGGGTCTTTAGAAATCCTAGAGATAAAACCTAGCTTTTCTTTTAAAGAGACTAAGTTTATTTTTTTACGCCAGAAATAAACAGGCGAATAAATTATAAACCCTAAAATAAAGAAGAAATCGTAAATAAAATATAGTGATCTCATTTTTTATTTAGCGCGCGGATGCGCTTTAAGATAAACCTTTTTCAAAGAATCTATCGTCAAATGAGTATATACTTGAGTAGTCGAAATATTAGTATGTCCGAGAAGCTCTTGAACGCTTCTTAAATCAGCACCGCGATTAAGAAGATGTGTGGCAAAAGAATGGCGAAAAGTATGCGGAGAAGCTTTCAGGTAAATAGCAGCTTTTTTAATATACTTATAAACTATACCTCGCAGACCCCTATCACTTAAAGCTGTATTCCTTTTATTAAGAAATAAAAATTCGCTTTTATCTTGACGGACATCAAGGTAACGTTTAATGCTAGTTACTGCTGGTTCACCTAAAGGAAGAAGGCGTTCTTTTCTGCCTTTTCCTCTAACTTTAGCTACTCCACTAATAAGGTCGACATTTTCTATCTTTAAAGAGACTGCTTCGGAAACTCTAGCTCCAGTAGAGTAAAGAAATTCCAAAATTGCTTTATCCCGTAAACTTAAAATATCTTTACCATCAGCTAAATCTAAAATTTTTTTGACTTCTTGTTCGGTTAAAAATTTAGGTAGGGGTTTATCGGTACGCGGATATATTAGGCTAGAAGCAGGATTACTTTTTATTATCCCCTCTCTTAAAATAAATTTAAAAAAACTCTTAAGAGTGGATATTTTACGCGAAAGGCTTCTTTTACCTAATTGTTTTTCGCTAAGTAAACTTAAATATTTGCGTAATAAAAAATAATCGATATTCTTTATATCCTCTCCTTTACGGGAATCTAGAAAATTTTTAAACTCGATAAGATCCTTTTTATAATTGGCTATCGTGTGAGCGGAATAATTCTTTTCAATCGTAAGGTAATCCAAAAATTTATCGATATAGTAAACAAAAGGAATCATAAAACTTGATTATCTTCAAATTCAGTGTTATCGGGGAGTTTTCGAACGGTATAAGTGCATTTCGGGAACTTACTACAGCCATAGAAATGTTGTCCGCTTCGGCTTACTCTTTCTATAAGATAGCCTTCTTTACAAGTCGGGCAAAGATAACCGGTAGAAATGCTTTCAGCATAACGGCAATGAGGAAATCTTTCGCAACTTAAAAATTTTCCCCTTCGAGACCACTTAATAACCATTCTCCCCTGGCACTTTGGACAAATCTTGTCCGAATATTCTACGTCTTTCTTCAACGTATCTAAAATTTCGTCTATTTGTTTTTTAAAAGAAGGGTAAAAATCTTCTAAAATTTTATTCCATTTGATTTTGCCTTCTTCAACTTCGTCCAATTGTTCTTCCATAGAAGCAGTAAACTTTTCATCTACTATCTTTGGAAAATAATTTACTAGCAAATCGCTTACTTTAATTCCTAATTCAGTAGGAATAAAGCTTCTTCTTTCACGTTTTATATAGTGTCTTTTAATTAAAGTGTAAATGGTAGGTACATAGGTAGATGGCCTGCCAATACCTTTATCTTCTAGTATTTTGACTAAAGAAGCATCGTTATATCTTGGAGGGGGTTTAGTGCTATGTTCCATAACTTCTAAACTATCCAAAATAATCTTCTGTCCGTTTTCTAATTGAGGTAGCTCTGTTATTTGAGGATCATTATCAAAAACTTTCAGGTAACCATCAAATATTATTTTACGGCCAGAAACCTCGAACTCAGCCTCTGGAGAACTTATAATTACATTTTTATTTTCAAATATGGCTTCTGACATAAATACTGCTATAAATCTACGCCAGATTAAATCGTATAGTTTTAACTCATCTTCAGATAAAAAACCGGCTACTTCATCGGGACGACAATAAACATTGGTGGGACGTATTGCTTCGTGAGCTAATTGCGCGCCTTTTTTCTTGCGGTAGTGATGTTCCTGCGAAGATAAGTATTCCTTACCAAAAACTTTCTGAATAAGCTCTTTAGCTTCGACTTTAGCCTTAGGGCTAATATGGAAAGAATCGGTACGCATATAAGTGATAAGGCCGGTCATTTTATCATTTATCTGTACGCCTTCATATAGCTTTTGGGCATTAAACATAGTTTTTTGGGCTGAAAATCTTAATTTATTAAAAGCATCTTGCTGCAGCAAAGAAGTAATATAAGGTGGTAGCGGCCGGCGAATCATTCTTCTGCTAGCTATCTTGGTTACATAGTAATCTTGCTGTTTTATATTTTCAAGCTGTCTTAAAGCTTCTTCCCGGCTATGAAAAATAGCTTTTTTACCTTTATACTTGTTAAGTTTCGCCCTAAATACGGCATCATTAACCTTAAATACCCCCTCGATAGAAAAAGTTATCTCCGGTTTAAACCGAAGAATATCCTTTTCTCTTTCTACTATGTATTTTAAAGCTATAGACTGAACCCTTCCTGCTGAAAGGCCTCTTACTATTTTCTTCCATAAAAGCGGTGAGAGATTATAGCCAACAACCCGGTCTAAAACTCTTCTGGCTATCTGAGCGTTAACCTTATCCATGTCTAAATCAGTTGGTTTTTTAAAGGCATCGTGGAGAGCTTCTTCGGTAATCTCATGAAATACTACCCTTAAAAATTTTAACTTTTTTTTGGACAGTTCATTTTTTATATGCCAGCTGATAGCCTCACCTTCCCGGTCAGAATCGGTAGCTAAATATATAATCTCTTTGTCTTTAGTTTTTTTCTTTATCTGGCTAATTATTTTTTCTTTACCAGAGATAACATGGTAAACCGGATTAAAATCATTTTTGATATCTATCGCCATCTTATTAGGCGGTAAGTCTATAATGTGCCCCATAGAAGATATTACCTCGTAATCTTCCCCTAATATCGAGAAAATAGTCTTGGCTTTAGTGGGAGACTCAACTATTACTAAATACTTACTCATAATATTTTTAAATAATAAATAATTTTTAACATGCTACTAAATTCAATTCCTCCAATATATCCTCTACGGAGTTCACTAGTTTAGCTCCTTCTTTAATAAGCGCATTAGTTCCATTACTTAAAGGCGAATCAATTTTCCCCGGTATAGCAAAAACATCTCTATTCTGTTCACAAGCCAATCGTGCAGTTATCAAAGCACCACTCCTTAAAGCCGCTTCTACTACCAATACTCCCTTCGACAATCCGCTAATAATTCTATTCCTTCGCGGAAAGTTTTCTTGTAAAGGAGGAGTTAAAAGAGGGAATTCCGATAACACAACTCCTCTTTTTATAATTTCTTTAAAGAGATATTTATTTTCTCGAGGGTAAATATTTAATAATCCGCTGCCTAAAACAGCAACGCTTTCGCCTTTTACTATTGCTCCTTTATGAGCACTGGTATCAATGCCTCTAGCTAGTCCGGAAACTATAACTATACCCAAAGATGACAAGCGGCAAGAAAATTCTCTGGCTATAGATAAGCCGTAAGATGTGGATTTTCTACTACCAACGATAGCAAATAAAAACTTATCAAGAATTTTACTATCGCCTAAAAGATAAAGTACCACCGGGGGATTATCTATTTCTTTCAAAAGTAAAGGGTATTCTTTATCAAAAATATCGATAACATTTATTCTTTCTTTCTTAATTAAGGCTTCTTCTCTATCCAAGATATTAGACTGCTGTAATTGTAATATTTTTTTAATATCTTCTTCCCATAAACCGGCATTTTTTAAATCAACGGATTTTATATTTAGAATATCATCGATATCCTTTAAATAATCAATGATATTTTTTATCTTTTGAGGGATAAAATTTAGAAGATTAAGAAAAATTGAACCTCTTTTAGCCATTTTTTAATTTATTAACAATCATATCAACTATTTCTTTAACAGTAAGTTTTTCGGTATTAATAGCATAGTGGGCCTGAAGATAAAAAGGCTCTCTTTTTTTAAGCAGAGATTCTATTTGCTTTAAAGGGTCTTCAACTTTCAAAAGCGGCCTATGCCTTTCATTTTTTATCCGCTGATAAATAACCTTTGCCGAAGCTTTAAGGTTAAATACCAACCCAGTATTCTTAAGGATCTTTAGGTTCTCAACACTGCAAATGAGCCCTCCGCCACAACTAACTACTAGATTTTGTTTTAAAGAAATCTCTTTTAAAAGTTCTTTTTCGGCTTTCCGAAAATAACTTTCTCCTTTTTGTGAAAAAATATCGACTATTTTTAAACCTTCTCTTTTTTCTATTATTTCATCCATGTCTAGGAATTCTTGCTTTAAATAATTAGCTAATGCTTTGCCGACTAAGCTTTTGCCTACACCCATAAACCCGACTAAGTATATATTTTTCATATATATATTATATGTAATTAGATAAAGTATCATTATCTTTAGAATAAATAGATTTGTCAACCCTTGGGATAATAAAATGGTAAATATCAAAAGATATGAAAAGCAGGCGGAATTTGAAAATTTATCTTAAATATACCGAGCCTGGCAGCTAATGGCGTTTATTATTTGGCGTATTTTTTTATTAGATTAAGGGCAATAATATTTCTTTGAATCTGGTTAGTGCCTTCGTAAATTTGAGTTATCTTAGCGTCACGCATGAATTTTTCTATCGGATAATCCCGCATATAGCCGTAACCGCCGTATATCTGAACGGCATTGGTAGCAACTTCCATGGCTACGTCAGAAGCAAAAAGCTTGGCTGCTGCACTAGCTGCACCGGAATCTTTTATGCCCCGGTCTATCATAGA
>JAGOLA010000056.1 GCA_017994375.1 Candidatus Omnitrophota bacterium
TTCTTACGGCGAATCTTCTTTAATTAACCAATCTATTATTTGATCATTTTTGACGACAAAAGTAACAATTTTAGTTTTTTTCGAAGAAGTTATCTGATTAAAGGTAAGAAATTCTTTATCTTCTCTCTTAGAATAATTAATAAGATTATTTTCAGTAAAACCGTAATTTGGCAAATATTCTTTTGGCATCCCAAAGTAGATAAGCCCCTGTTGGGTCAAAGTTTTTTCTTTATTATCCGGAGAAATATCAAAACCGATAGTATAAGCCCAATCCTGCAGTCTACCCCGTTCGGTAACTATCATAACGCTTTTATGGTTACAAGCTATAAACATTAAAATTATTAACGGTAAAAATAGAAATTTCTCTGTATTAAAATTAATCACAGTAAAATATTTCCGCTAAAGGAGGATTTTCACTTATTACTTCTAGAATTTCCATATTGTATTCTCCTTGCATTGATACTGCCTCTCGTACTCGAACAATCTTAGCGTCTCTAGCATCTCTTGATTCTTTAAATAAATTCTTTTTATATTTGCCCCAATCTAATCCAGAATTTAAACGGTAGTTAGGAAATAAACAGACGTTTCTTTCGATAACAAAAGTTTGGCCTTCTTTATATACTACATCTTCTTTCAATTTCAAAGCATCCCAACTTTCCGCGGCAATTACTCCAAAACCATAAAAATGTCTGGTATCTAAATCTTTATCGATAACAATCAAATAACCTCCTTTTATAATCGAGCAGAACACCGGTTTGTTCTTATACCAATTATTTTGATTGGAACGAAAATATACATAATTATGGGCTTCCTCCAGGGAAGTTATGATTTCGGAGTTTTCTGCTAAAATATACGGGCAAAAAATTAATATTGCTAAATTTAAAACCAGAAAGGTCTTCACTTAATATCTGTTTTGCGGCTTATTTTCTCATAACCACAAAGTAAAACTGCCAATAAAGATGGCAGAGGCAGTATATAAGAAAGGTCATATTGGCCTTTAACTTTAAAGACATAAGCGCTTATAACTAGAAAGAATCCAAACCAAAGCAATTTTCTTAAAATATGCAGCTTAAACCCATCACAAAAACAAAACCCCATATAAAAAGTGTATAAACTAAGCGCTAAAAATTGCCTAAGTAAAGTATCTGCCATAGCTAATTAAATTATATAATGTTATTTTTGGAAGAAGACTTCTGCAAGATATATATACCGCTGATGACGAAAATTCCGCAAATCACTAAGCCTATTATTGATTTAGGGCCGGTCACATCGTTTACTGGCTTGCCCATAAATACATCAACTAAACAGATAAATGTTATCCCTACAATTCCCAGAATAATTAAAATTACACCTTTCTTCTTCATTTATCACTTTTAATAAAATTATAGCTCTTCGGGCTTATTCGTCAATATCTTTTGAAGGGATATTATTTAATTTTTTTGAGCAAATATTTAGATATCAAATAAAATTTAAATGCGAGGGAGGATTCGCTTGAGATTCAGGAAAGGCAATTTTTCCTTCTTTTAAGTCCCAAAGAAATTCGTTCACTTTATGTTGTAAGCATAAAGTGCCACAATCTGTCTGGGGATTAAAATTACTGGCAGCAATATTATTTAAAACTTCCCAATAGCGTTTACTCTGCCAAATTTCTTTAAAAGATTTATCAACGATATTGCCGATATGAAACTTTTTAAACCTACTATTAAAAAGCATGCCGCAAGGGGCTACTAATCCAGATCCTGATAATTGCATAATAAAAGGCGGCCCATAACAATGTTTATAGCTTCTTTTCCCACCGCTTAAGATCTTTGTCCATTTAACTTTAACTAAATAATCTTTAGTAGATAACTTTTCAGCTTTTTCTAAAGTTTCTCTCAAAGGAAAATAATCCTGATATTTTACCCCTAAACTATGCTTTTCATCATCACTACAATGTTTTATCACAGCATAATCTACGCCTAATTCTTTTCCTAGTTTAACGAAAGGAAATATCTGGTTAGAAAATTGCGGTAATAAGACCATTTGTATCCCTAAGGTAACGGGAAGATTATTTTTAACTTTAATTTCTACGCATCGTCTTATAATATGGCAAACTTTATGGAAACAATCTTCTTTACAACCCATTACTTGTGTATAGCTGTAAGGTTCGGCAGCAGAAATGTTAAAACGAAGGTAGGTTAATTTTTTTAAAATCTCTCCTAATTTTTCTTCTTTCAATAAATAGCCATTGGTCCCTAAAGCCATATCTAAGCCATTTTCTTTTCCTCTTGTAATTGCTTCGTATAAGTATGGGGAGCAAGTGCTTTCGCCATCACTGACGAAACTAATTGCTTTTACGCCAATACTGGCAGCATCATCTAAAAATCTAAAAATTACATCCCTGGTCATTCTTTTTTCGTCATTACTTTGTAGCTTGCCATAACAATAGACGCATTTATAAGTACATCTTCTAGTAAGAGCGCAATCAATGGTAATCGGCGCTATCTTTTCTCCTCTCAACCAAGCCATAACGCGCTCTTTATGCCACTGCAACTTCTGTCCGTCTAAAATTAATTCGTTCATAACTAAAAATGATTTTTTAGGAAAGGATTTTTTATTCTATTTAATAATTGATCGTGATCTGGCGAGACTTAAAAAATACTAAGGCTTTTCTTTCTTTACGGTACCGCTAAATCTTTGAGAATATTCGTATATTTTGTCGCGTTCGCTCTCATCTATTTCTATTAATTTAACGCCGATATCGTAATGTTTTTCTTTAGGATTTAAATAGCCTGACTTTCTCATCCAAACTACTATGCCTTTGGCTTCAACCGGTGTTTTATAGGTAGGTAAATATATTTTTAAGGAAAGAATTGTATTTAATTCTATCTTTTCGGAAATTAAAATGCAAACTCCTCCTAAGCTTACATCTTTAGCAAATGAGGATTTTTCTTTAGCACCTTCGGAAACTAAAGAATATTCCACTATACTGGCAGGTAGGCGTGGATATAACCTTCTATTTATTCCTGAATAGTTGGGTTTTTCAGGTTCCATTAATATTATTATATTTTCTTATGAAGTTACGTCAAGAAAAACATTTATTGGCTAGGCTTGATTGAAATTAATGTCTTTTAGAAAATTAGAAAGATTTTGATGGTCGTATCTATTAACTTCAACAAATTCTAGCCCCACTAAATGTCTATCGGAAGCTCTTTCTCTATTGCACCAAGCTACCTTGGCTTTTAATTTTAGCACTTTATCGATAATATTTAAATCTAAACTCAATAAGTTACCTTTGGAAATAAAATCGTTATTTAGGATTTTTAACCCTCCTAAACTTAGGTCTTTGGTAACAGTATAGAAATAATTTCTGGCCGGTAAAACCTTACATTCTACCGGAAAGGAGATATTAAAACGCTTATGTTTTCTTCTGTCTTCCGTTGTCATCGAATATTTTTTTATTTTCAATTATTTTTGCTAAAAAAATAAGGCTTAAACTCATCGCCTCCCAGCAATAAATTCAAGCCTCTGTTATTTATATAACATATTTTTATGCTATTTTCAAGTAAACGCTTACATTTTTTTAAAAAATTCTAAGGTAACTCTAAAAAGGCTTGTTTATTAGGCTAGATTCTCTGATTTTAAAGGTCGGCTCATTAAATCTTCTACGGCTTTTTGAGGAGATTTATCTCTATATAATACCGAATAAACTTCGCGAGTAATAGGCATATCTACTTTTAGTTTTATACCTAGCTTAAAAGCAGCTTTTACTGTCTCTACGCCTTCTGCTACCATATTCATATTCTTGGTAACCTTATTTATATTTTCTCCTTTTCCGATATATTCTCCGACAGACCGGTTACGAGAAAAGGGAGAAAAACAAGTTGTTACTAAATCACCAAGGCCACTTATTCCCCAAAAAGTAGAAGATTTAGCTCCTAGTTTTTGGCCTAATCTAGTAATTTCAGTCAGTCCTCTAGTAACTAAGGCTGCTTTAGTATTAGTACCAAACCCTAAACCATCGGAAATACCACAGGCAATAGCAATGATATTTTTTAAAGCCCCGCCTATCTCAACACCAATAACATCATCGTGTAGATAAATTCTAAAGGTCTTATTACTAAATAATTCCTGAAGTTTTTGCCCTAATTTTGTGTCCGGACAGGCTAAGATAGCTGTGGAAGGGATTTTGTTTAATACTTCCTTGGCAATATTGGGACCGGAAAGCACCGAAACAAAACGCAAAGACAGTTCTTCTTTTATTATTTGAGAAGCTCTCATTAAAGATTTTGGCTCTATTCCTTTACTTACGCTAACAAATATTTTTTCTCGGTAAGATATTTTTGACCGAGGGAATTTTTTTAAAGCACTGCGAAGAAATTTAACCGGGATAGCTATCACTATTATTTCATTTTTCAAAGCCTCTTCTAAAAAGAGACTAATAGATAAAGGGGGAGGAAATTTTACTCCTTTCAGGAAAAGACGGTTTTCTCTCTCTTTACGCATCTTTATATTATGATTTTTGAAAATACTGCTCAAATTTACCTCTAACCCTTTAGCAGCAAGCATAACTGCCAAAGTTGTCCCCCAACTTCCAGCACCAATTATAGATATTTTTTGTTTCATGTATCGATGAATTTTCCCAATCTATGCGAATTGATTTGACTAATGACTTTTGCATTCTCCTTTCTGGAGCTTCAAAAGTCTAAGTTTCATTAAGCGGGCGATCGGGATCGAACCGACATAACAGGCTTGGAAGGCCTGTGTTCTACCATTGAACTACGCCCGCAAAATAGTTATGTAAAACTATGGGCAGGGAAGGATTTGAACCTTCGAAGTGCAAGCACAACAGATTTACAGTCTGTCCCCTTTGGCCACTTGGGTACCTGCCCGATAAAAAAGCTATTATATAAGGTTATTCCTTATTTTTTATAAGTTTCATTAAAGCCGGCGAGAGGACTTGAACCCCCAACAAGTTGATTACAAATCAACTGCTCTACCGGTTGAGCTACGCCGGCATAAAATACAAACTTTTTACGATTGCGTAAATTTTATCGCTTGCGGTAAATATTCTATTATGTCTGATGCTATTAAACAGTTTTCGGTTTTATCCTTAGCCGCTAAATCTCCGGATAATCCATGTAAATATACTCCTAGTTTTGAAGCTTCAAAATAATCTAATCTTTGAGCAATTAAACCCGAGATTATCCCAGAAAGAACATCGCCAGCTCCAGCAGTAGCCATACCAGGATTTCCGGTATTATTTTCAAAGATTTCTCCATTATAACCTACTAAAGTACGATATCCCTTTAAAACAAGAACTAAATTATATCTGAGAGAAAAATCTTTTACAAGTTCTTTCCTTTCTTCATTAATCTTACTTTTGTCTAATTTTACTAAACGCGAAAATTCGCCTAGATGAGGAGTCAAAACTAAATTTCTAGCTTTACGACGCTTAAGAATATTAACATTACAAGCTATGGCGCTGATAGCATCGGCATCTATGACTATGGGTTTATCTACCTCCTCTAATACCTTGAAAATGAAACGCCTAGTACAAGGCTTAAGGGATGCTCCTGGTCCTAAAACAATACTATTTATCCTAGGTAAAATTTGCTTAACTTCTCTTAGGGCTTTTGGTGTTATATACCCTCTATTATCTGATAAAGGAAAACTCATAACTTCAGTAAGTTTAATTTCAAAAATAGTGTTAGTTAATTTAGGTACACCTACTGTTACCAAGCCTGAACCTATTTTTAAGGCGGCTGATGCAGCTAGGCATACCGCTCCGGTAAGACCTATTGATCCTCCTAATATTAAAACATGTCCGTAATCTCCCTTGTAAGTATCAGGTTTTCTCAGCAACTGCGCAGGCCACTGCATAATCTTCAATATGGGTTATCGATAAAAAAATATCCAAATCTATCTTTTTTTTGAATTCACAATAAGGAGCGCCGTTTTCCCGGTTAAGAATAAGGATATCTCTTAAAGCTAAAGGGTATTCTTTAGAAACTGCTTTTATCACCGATTCTTTAGCTGCAAAACGTGCTGCTAAACGTTGATAATATAATTTTCCTTTGAAAATATTTTTTAATTCTTCAGGGTCGAATACTCGATCTAAAAAGCTATCTCCCCATTTTTCTATGGAACGCTTAATCTTATCTGTTTTTATGATATCTATGCCTACGCCTACTACCGCCGCCATAAAAATATTTATTTTTTATTATTAATTAAAGAAAACATCTCTTCTACCGCCGCTACTATCCCGGTAAAAACTGATCGGCAAATTATAGAGTGGCCGATATTTAGCTCCTCTATCCCTGATATATTTATTATCTTGTTTACATTCTCATAATCTAGACCGTGCCCGGCAGCGACTGAAAGCCCTATTTTTTTAGCAAGACTAACAGCTTTTTTAATTCTCTGGATTTCTTTAGCTATAAGGTAAGGCTTATTCATTTCTGAAAACCTAGCAGTACTAATTTCAACTATATCAGCACCTAAATCTTTAGCTATATTTACCTGTTTTAGAACCGGATCTATAAATAAACTTACTTTTATATCTGCTTTCTTTAAATCTTCTATTACTTTCCTGACTTTATTGTAATTAGTTATCAGATCAATTCCTCCTTCGGTAGTCAATTCTTGCCTTTTTTCCGGAACTAAAGTTGCTTGATCAGGCAGTAATTTTTTTGCAAAAGCTACTATTCCTCTATCTACCGACATCTCTAAGTTTAAAGGAATTTTTATAGCTTCTTTAATAGCTAATACATCGTATTCTTTGATATGGCGCCTATCTTCCCTTAAATGGACTACTATAGAATCGCAACCGGCATATTCGGCTAACAACGCTGCTAGAGCTGGATTAGGATAAGAAGTCCCTCTTGCTTCTCTTAAGGTAGCAACATGGTCGACATTTAAGCCTAATTTAATTTTTTTCATTAGCTTCTTGCCCATGCCGAATAAAGCTAAATTAATTATATTTTTATCCCTTTAGTCATCTCAATGCTAAAATAAAACCAAATAATTGCAGCTATAAACAAAGAGATTAACTTTAACCAAAGGTTATGGGTAATTATTTTTTTTAAATTTATTTTTTTAAAAAACTTCATAAACTTACTTTATTTATTAATATAATATTTTATTTTCTAGCGAGACCTGGTTAATTGGCCTTTAAGGATAGTAAATAAATCATTGGGCGTAAGATTGCGTGTAAGCTGCCCATTTATAGCTAAAGATATGGCGCCATTTTCTTCGGATATGGCAATAACTAAAGCATCGGTGTGCTCGGACAAACCAACAGCTGCCCTATGTCGCATACCTAAGGTCTTTTCTAAAATAGGGTTGTCGCTTAAAGGGAACAAACATGCCGCTGCTACTACTTTAGTTTCGTCTACTATAACACCACCGTCATGCAAGGGAGCGGAAGGATAAAAAATACTTTGAAGTAATTCTGAAGTCGGGACAGCGTCTAAATTTACGCCACTTTCTATGTAACGGCTTAAGCCTATATCTTTTTTTATAGCGATAAGAGCCCCTATTTTCTTACGCGAAAGAATCCCTGCCGCCGATACTATTTCTCTTAAAGTTTTCTCTATTTCTTCTTTCTTAGGTTCAATAGAAAACACATGCCTTTTACCTAAATGGATCAGACCTTCTCTTAACTCCGGCTGAAAAATTATAACAATTAAAATAATAAAAAAAGCAAAAAAATAAGTCAGGAGGCGTGTCAAAACCGGCAGACCTAAAGTTTGAAAAACTAGTAGAGAAAATACCAGAATAATTATTCCCCGTAAGATATAAACGGCCCTAGTACCTTTGAGAAATAAAAATATACGGTATACCACTGCCCAAAGTATCAATACTTCTAAAACTGCCTTCCAATTCAATAGCCTTAAAATTTCCATATAATTAATTATTCATAATACTCGAAACTACTTTCAAAGTTTGCATTGTCTCCCCAACATCATGGACCCTTAGAACTTTCGCTCCCTGCATCACGGCAATTACAGTAGCAGCTAAGGTGCCGATAAGCCGTTCTTGTGGTTTTCTATTAATTATCTTACCAATAAAAGATTTCCGAGACAACCCTAAAAAAATTGGCAATCCTAAAATTTTAAATTTATTAAGCCCTTTTAATATGGTGGTATTATCTTCTAGGCGTTTGCCAAAACATATTCCGGGATCTATAAATATAGAACTCTCATTAATGCCGTTGGCTAAACAATACCCTATCCTCTCTTGGAAAAAATCTATAATTTCGGCTATTACATCTTTATATATTGGCTTAATCTGCATTGTTTGAGGTGAACCTTTCATGTGCATCAATACACATCCTAAACGGTAGGATTTAATTAATTTAACCATTCTGCTATCGTTACGTAAAGCAGTAATATCATTAATTATATCGATACCGACATCAGCAGCTTGTTTAGCAACCGAATATTTATAAGTATCTACCGAGATGATTAAATCTTTAAATTCTTTTCTGACGATTCTTAAAATCGGCAATAGTCTTTTTATCTCATCTTTAGCTAGAATTTTTTTGGAATAAGGCCGGGAAGATTCAGCACCAAAATCAATCATTTTTGCGCCGTTTTTTACCATTACCGCGCATTTCTTTAAAGCCGAATTCTCAAGCTTACCCTCCAAAAATCCTGATTCTTTTAACAATCCGTCGCCGGAAAAAGAATCGTTAGTTAAATTTATTATCCCACATATCAACGGCTTTTTGATTTTAATCATTCTATTTTTAGCCTTAAAAGTAAAGTATTTTTTATCTAAATTATGTAGGCATAAAGAAACCTTATTGGCTACTTCTTTAAGATTAAAAGGTTGGTTTTTTAATTTAGCGGATAATTTTTTCAATTGAGCTAAGCTGCCAAATATAAAAACCGTTGTTTTTATATCTTTCAATAAAGCCTTTCTCTCTATAGCAGCATCGC
>JAGOLA010000057.1 GCA_017994375.1 Candidatus Omnitrophota bacterium
TAATTAGCCTTAAAAAAAGATAAGTAAAAAAATAGGAATGCTTATAAAAGTAGTATTGTAAGGATTTTTCATAATAACAGCAAATTGAAGGATAATCTTTTTTGGCACTCTGATGCCAATAATGAATTGTTTCGGCTTCGGGAAGATAAACCGCCTTAAGATTTTGCTCCTTTATGCGTTTAAACCAGTCATCATCTTCAAAATAAAGAAAAAAATTACTATCCCAATTTCCTACTTTATCGATTATTTTTCTAGAAGTCATAAAGACACTGCCGGAAAGCATATAACGTTGCTTAGGCTTAAGACTAAATAATTCTTTTAAAAGTATTTTTTTCTCAATAAAAGCTAAACCTTTTATTGCTAACAGATCAAAAATTACCGAGCTAAAAGAAGGCAAATAATTTGGGCTAATCAGTATAGTACGCTCTTCATCTAGCCAACAGCGTGGACCAACTGCAGCTACTTCGGGATGAGAACGTAAATAAATAAACATTTTTTCTAAAGAATCGTTTATTATCAACGTATCCGGATTTAAAAAGCAAATATATTCTCCTTTAGCTAAAAGCAAGGCTTGATTATTAGCAGCGGCAAAACCGATATTTTTATTATTAAATATTACTTTTGGGCCTTGAACGGATATTCTTTTTAATAATTCTTCTTCATTCTTCCCGGAGGCATTATCGATAATAATAGTTTCCCAATTTATCAAGCGGCCGTTTTCGTCTTTTATTTTATGCTGTTTTATGGATTCAAGGCATTTTAAAAGATAATCAACACTTTTATAATTTACTATAATTATAGATAAATCCACTATTAAATATCTTCTTATGCTTGGCTAATAGCTAAAACTTATATTCTTTATAAACTTCTAAAACTTCTTTTGTTGGACCAAAGGCAATTTGCCGGCCTTTGTCTAAAAATAAAACTTTATCACAAAGTCTATTTACTATTTCTAAAGAATGAGTCGCTATAAGCAATGCTCCTTTAGATTTTTTATAATCAATTAAGAAATTAAAATATTTTTCTCTAAAATTAGCATCGCTGCTTACAAACAATTCGTCAAAATAAATAACATCTGAATTTAGCTCTCTTATTACCGAAATAGCAAGCTTCTCTAACATACCTGTAGAATAATTTCTTACCGGAGTATATATAAAATCACCCAATTCTGAAAAATCGATTATCGATTTAAGCTTTTTATTTATTTCTTTTCTAAAAATACCTATCATGGAACCAATAAGAAAAATATTATCCAATCCGTTTAAATCTCTATGCATTATTAATCCAGAATTAAAAAAACCATTGATTTTACCGCAGCCTCTAACATCTCCTTCGGTTTGCTTATAAATACCGCTGATGATTCTAAGTAAAGTAGTTTTGCCGGAACCATTATTCCCAATGACAGCTATCGCTTCTCCTTTATTTAGAGAAAAATTTATATCGCGAAGAGCCCAGAAATCTTGTTGAATAGGCTTATGAAAAAATCTTTGTTTTAAAGTATTTAGGAGGGTATTACGGTCTCGATACAACTTAAAGTATTTTGAAATATTATTAACTTCTAGTAATAAATCGGCCATATTTCTAAACCCTTTCCGCTATTTTATATTTATTTTTATTAAAAAAGATACTGCCTAAGCATAAAAAAATTAAGTTAAATAAAAAAAGCAACATCAAGTTAAAAAATACCGGATTTCGATGATATAATAATACGTCTCTTAAGAAAATTATAATTTGCGTCATAGGGTTGATAGCTATTAACCACTTAAATTTTGGTGAAATATCCGATAACTCATAGAATATCGGTACTACAAAAAAGCCCATTCTTGTTATAACCATCCAAATATGATCGATATCTTTTACATAAACGCAAAGACAAGAAAGGAATAAGGATAAACCTGCTATCAACATAATTTCTGTAAATAAAATAAGGGGTAGCCAAAGGATATGAATCGAAAAGCCTATCTTAAATATAATTGCAAAAATAAATACCGCTAGTAATTCAAAAAAATGCTGAATAAGAAAAGTGCCTATCGCCGATAAAACTAGTATCTCCTTAGGAAAACTAAAGTTTTTTACTATAGATTCTTTCAGTATTAGAGTTACGGCTGCTAAAGTAGTCGATAAGGAAAAAAAATTCCAAGTTACATTTCCAATTAAAATATAAAAAAAATAGTTAATTTTATAATCTCCCATTAACCTGCTTTTAAAAAGAAAAAATAAAATAGCTGACATTATCATCGGATTTATAAAACTCCAAAGAAATCCTAAAACCGTGCGTTGATCCCGAATTTTAAAATCAGCTAAACTAAATTCTTTTATCAAATTAAAATACTCTCGGACTGATAAATTCATTTTTTAAGCTTTCTTCCCACACTAATAAAAAAATCGAGCATACGATTAAAAGGCTTATTGTATAAGCGAAGAGTATCGGCATTTAACTCTAAAATGCGTTTATACATAAGACACCATGTTTCGATTAAATAATCGTCTAATTCGCCAGAGAAGTGTTTTCGAACAATTTTACGATAACTATCGGCATAACTTTCCCGATAATTCTTATCCCAATAAAAATAGGCACAAGTCTTTTCTTTAAGATGGTAAAAAGAAGTTTTGGCCGCGATTCTTAATAATAATTCCCAATCTTCAAAATCACTTAACTCATTATCAAAACCGCCGCTTTCCTTAAGGATTGAATTCTTAAAAAGAAGGCTATTAAGCGGGATATAGTTTTCTATTTTTAATTTTTGATAAGAAAAATCTAAAGATTCGAAAGGATTAAGTGAGGTATTTCGAATTTGGCGAAAACGGCCGGTTTTATTATTATAACGCATCCAAACAGTTACATAATCAGAATAAGCTACTCTATAATTTGTTTCTATTAACGCTTTTACTAATCCTTTAAGGTGATTTTTGTAAAAAATATCATCGTCATCTAAAAAGCAAATATATTCTCCTTTGGCTGCTTTTAATCCGGCGTTTCCGCTAAAGGCCCGGCCTTGAGAAGGATTCAAACTTATGCACTCTATAGGAAAATATCTTCTGAACTTCTGTTGTATCTGTGTTATTTCTCTTCCACCATCATTTATAAGGACAACTTCAAGGGGACGATAAGTTTGCTGTAATATACTCCTCAAAGCCCGCCTTAATAAATGCGGCCTATCTTTAGTCCTGACAATGACTGACACTAAAGGTTTATCTTTATTCTCTGATATCATTTTTAATTCATTTGAGAATAAATAAAATAACGGAGAGGAGGAGATTCGTATCAAATCTGCCGAAGGCAGTTAAATCTGCTCTTACGTACAATATTTGATCCGAATAATGTATTAGGCTTATATATTAAGATAAGCCAGAGTTAACACCCCTCACCCTTACAGAACAATTTAAACTACGGAGAGGGGGAGATTCGAACTCCCGGACCCTTTCGGGTCACACGCTCTCCAAGCGCGCGCACTCAACCGGGCTATGCGACCTCTCCGAAAACACTAACTAATAACCACGAATTAAAAAAACACGAATGGCCACGAATTATTATATATCTAACAATTTACGAGCGTCTCTTTTATTGATATGCTTTTTAAAATCTTCGAAATCAACAAAGATAATGCGGGGTTTCTCTTCTTTTATTTCTTTTAGATATCCGCTTCGGACTTGACGGCGAAATCCCATATATTTAAAATAAGCACCGCATTGCGGACAACGGTCGGATTTAGATTCTATCCCGATTTTATGGCAGGCAAAACATTCGGCTGATAACTCACCGACTACGATAAGGCTTTTTTCTATATCTTTAGCATCGAGTTCTTCCCAGACCCGAATAAAATCTTGCATTATCTTAGCTTACCTTTACTTTTCTTATTATAAAAATTCTGAATAGTCGCTAAAACTTGTTGGGGTTTATCTACTAATTTAAAGAGGTTTAAATCTTTGGCTTCGATTGTGCCTTCTTTTACTAAACGCGCTTTAAACCAATCTAATAGGCCGCTCCAATAATTTTTATTTACTAAGATAACCGGTACCGGTTCTATACGGTAAGTTTGTACTAAAGAAAGGGTCTCAAAAAATTCATCTAAAGTGCCAAATCCTCCCGGAAAAACTACAAAAGCATAAGAATGTTTAGTAAACATAACCTTTCTTACAAAAAAGTAACGAAATTCCATTAAATAATTTATGTAAGGATTGGGTGTTTGTTCTTTAGGAATAAGGATATTTAAACCGACTGATACGCCTTTAGCATCATAAGCTCCTCTATTAGCAGCCTCCATTATCCCGCTTCCAGCGCCGGTAATAATGCTGTATCCTTTTTTAGCTAATAGATAAGAAGAATCATAGGCTAGTTTGTAATGGGGGTGGTTCTCGGCAGTACTTTTAGAACCAAAAAAAGATACGCCGTGTTTTATAATCGATAATCCTTCAAAACCGTCTACGAATTCACTCATAATTCTAAAAATCCGCCAAGTATCAGTAGTAACAAAGTCGTCTTTGAAAGTAGTTTTAACGCCTTTTCTAAAGAAATAATGTTTCTTAGGCAAGGTATTGTTTTTCATGTTAAATCACCATTTTATCGGCAACATCGCTAACAAAGTATATGCGCTCGGTTTTCCCGGTTAAAGATAAATATATTCCGTAAAGAGAAGCTAAAATCAAACCCACCTCAACTAATCCAAATAAAATACCAATAACAGGAATAGTCATAAGAAGAAGACAAATAATATTGCCAATAAAAATAACTATGCCTTGTTTAGCGTGAAAACGGGCAAAATTATTATCTTTCTTAAAGATAAAAACTAAAATCCACAAAAACAAAACATAAGATAACATCGCAAAAGGGGCTCCTTCTTTAATCTCTTTTTCTCCTAACTCCTGTGGCTTCATGGTAAATACCTCCTTTTAAAAATTCTTCCAAAAAATATGGATATATTATACTTGAATTTAGTTAAAAGTAAAGACTAGCAGCTAGCTGTATTTTTTGAGTTGGTTGAGGTCAGACCTCAACCAGGATAAAGACAATAAAAAACCCCACACCTAATTAGGTGTGGGGTTAATACGCTTAGTTTAAGCTAGCTTAGAAGTCGACGTTTACGCCGCCTCTTAAAGAATAGGCTAGATTGTCATTGTTGTCAGCAAATACATTTCCAGGGATAAACCATGAACCGCAAAGTTTAATCTGTACATCTTCGGTATAGTCATATACACCCCAAAGACCGATTTCATGGCCAATTTCTTCACTGGTGGTAACAGTAATGTCACCAATACCGGAAGCAGACGAACCTGCAAATAGGGTTGATGCTGAGATTGTTGTGTCAGTAGTAAAATTATTCTTTACTAATCTTGCATAAGTATAATCTAATCCCACAGTAACATCCTCTCTGGGCATTGTAGAAGCCGAAGCCTTCCAGTACTGCATATTAGTATTAGCAAAGTAAATATTGATAAGTTCACCAGGTGTCTGATCTTCAAACAACGGATCCCAACCATTATACCCACTTTTATCATCACCATTATCACCGCTTAGATAGGTATAATTTAAACCTAACTTTGTATTCTTAGCATCCAAAAGCCGGTATTCGGTTATTAACTGAGCGGCATAAGCATTTAGGTGCTGGTGTAAAGTCTGAGCAGTATTCATATAATCACCAAACTGCCAAGCAGCTTCAGCGCCTAAAGTTAAGTTATCACTCAAATCAGCCTGAGCTCTTCCGCCAAGAACATAAACCTTATTATTAGAATCAATATTGGCTCCGGAACTGCTAGATGTCGTTAAAGGAGCTTTATTGGCAGAGAAAAAGTATGCTTCGCTCACGCCATTATAAGAGCTCCAATCATAGGCAGCATTGATACCTACTAAAGTAACGTCATCATTAAGATTTAAGGTATTTTCTTCGACCTTAGCATAAATTAAATCGATTGTCCAAGGAGCATAGTCTAAAATACCTCTTACCGCATCAAAAGACTTTCTTAAAGTCAAGTCTATTAATCCTGCGGCAACCTTTGATGCGCTAGCTCTTCTGTTAGTATCAGGATCACCAATAATCAAACCATTACCTAAGCGTAAATTCTGACGACCGACAAGTACGGTCAAAGGCTGATAAACAAACTCTTTTAATTCGATGTAAGCTAAATCTAAGTTGACATCGGTATTACCTTGGCTGTTTTCAGCATCGCCTACGCCGGAATAATCAGAACCACCCCATATCCTCTCATTGATTAGACGCACTACGGCAGATACGCCTTCGGTCAAATCAGCGTCAAATCTTAACCTTACCTGAGAGAAAACGAATTGTTCGTCATTGGGGTTTACATCGGAGCTATCACTAGCACCTAAAGTTAAATCTCTGGTAACACCTTCAGTATTGATGTCACCGCTTACTTTTACGTTTTCTACAGCTGCAAAAGCCGTACCTAATATGGCAAACGACATTACAGCTATAGCAGCAATTAACTTCTTACTCATTAAAACCCTCCTTTTTTTCTTAAGGTAGTTACTCCCAGAATCTATAGGACAAGGTTATCATCCCTTGTTTATGACAAATCTATAGTTATATCATCCCCTTTTTTGACAATCTGCGGCTTAAATTCTACCAATCACCTCCCTTTTTGCCAAGTTTAAGACTGTCCGGAATGGTATAACCGAATTAAAAACGTTTACAAAGAACTTACTTATTTTTAACAAATATTAGCAATTTTGTCAAGAGATTTCTTAAAATTAATTTTTTCTCGAAAAACCCTTGAAATTAAAGGATAAAAGGCAACTTATTTAAGATAAACGTCGATTCTTTTAATTGCCAAGTTTCTTATAGATAAGCTTAACGGGAAATGAATAACATCCTTTAAACAAAAGGGTTTTTCTTTGTTTTTAGAGGTAATTTCTACTCGTTCTACCTTACAATCAGGGCTAAAGGTATCTTTACGGTTAGGGTTGTGGTAACAGACTAAAATCCGTGAAAATAAACCAAAAGAAAAGGTATTTTCAGGCAAAGTTATCTCTTCCTGGCCAAAATGAACCCTTTCGATAGTATTAGTAAAAAACTCTTTTTTTAGTATCGGAGAAAAACGTAATGCTAGTTGGCCTTTTTTATCGATAAAAAAAGGCTCTCTGCCTAGACAAAGCAAGATCCAAATATTAAGCAATTCGGCGGTAACACCGCTTAAGCGAGCAGAAAAGCCTCTACCCCAATAGGTTTTGTCAGGATAGACACTACTTACTATAAAAGAAGAGTTTTCTAAGATACTACGGCCGTATTTTTGGGGATCCATAAAGCAAATTCCGCAATTATAAAAGGACTCAAAGAATTCGCTATAAAAACCTCTCTTTAAAAGCTCTAAGAGATACTTATACTCCATATGCAACCAAACCGACTGGTTTTCCAACCATCCGGGAACAAATATCTGGTTTCGGCCTATTTCTAAAGGCTCATTTTCTAAAGAAGCGTTGAGACGATACATCTTTAGAACAGGGTCAAAAAGTGCTGATTTTTTAAGCTTTTGAGGAATCTTATTATCGTTTTCTGTCCGTAAAGCATGGACAATGCCTTCTAAAGATAACGGTAAAGGCCGACGGCTAAATTCATGAATAATAATGTGCCGGTTTTTTAGAGTGTATTTAGTAGGGGTATAAGTAAAGTAAGTGAAGTACAGCCCGCTTTTTTTATCTTTGGCTTTATTTATACTTATATCTAACTTCTTTTTTAAATTTTCTAGAAAACTCTCTATCTGGACTACCTTAACTTTCCTTTCTTTACCTTCCAGATGAAAATAAGTTCTACGTCGAAATTCTTCTTTAACAGCATTGGTTTTATTCCACCAGATATAGTCGCGCTTTTTATTAGGGTTGGAAGCAAAAAGAAAATCGACTAAAAGCCCCTTAAGTTGCTTAAAAAAAAGTCCTAACTCCCAAGGTAAAGTTAGTTCTCTAAAGCCTTCTTTTTTTAATTGGGTTAGAGTTTTTATCAAAAGTAAAACTAATCTCTTTAAAGCTAATGTCTCCGAAAGCGAAGAGCCAAATAGAGCCGGTAAACCGTTAAAAGCATCGCACCAACCAGGTTTATCAGCTTCCATTTCGATACCGATACCGTGCGGATCAAAAGTAGCAGCTTTATTCAAAACTAAAGATAAAAGTTTAACTATCAAGTTAGAACGGTAGATTTTCCCTTTTTTTGTTCGTAGGAAATTCTTAAAGCGTTCCCGCTCCTTTAAAACCTGACGTTTCCGTTTTAAAATCTCTAAACTTTCTCCCTGATAAACTTTATTGCCTCTTAGATAATAGCGATATTTACGCGGCTTAATACGGTGTTCATCGTCCCAGAAAATAAATTCTTTATTTAAAAAAAGCTCTTTTAATTTTTCGGGAAAGAAGTATAAAAAGTTTTCGATGAGGTCAAGATTATAATGCCAGTGATCAATCCAATAGCCGTCACCATGATGCGCCTGAGGTTCGCGTTTAGCCTCTTCCAATAAAACAAAAACTAAAGTCAAAGGGTCTTTTAATTCTAATCCCTCTTCTTCAAGAAGCTTAAATAATTCTCCTAAATAAAACCCTCTCGTCATTAAATGCTCTAGCCGCTGATCTTTTATCTTAAACTTTTTTAAAATATTTTGGACTGATTTTTCGTTAAAATATAGCTTTTCGCCTCGGACTAATAAAGGGTTATAACCATCTATTTTTATAAAATTAAGAAAATACTGGATATTTTTTGTACCTAAGGCAGGCTCAAAGAATAAATCCATCCGCCGATTCTGATTTATATCGCGATAATTTCCTTCACCTTCAGAAAAATAAGACGGCGTAAGCTGGAAATGGTTATAGTCTCTTTCCAAATCGCCATGTT
>JAGOLA010000058.1 GCA_017994375.1 Candidatus Omnitrophota bacterium
GTGGAAGATATATCTTCGAAAAATCCATCGGAAGGTTACACTTTTGAGTTATCGCTAAAGTATTCTTTAAAGCTTGAGTAAACTCTCTAAACACTTCCTTCATCTCCTCAGAACTCCTAAAATAAAAAGTATTGCTGTTAAACCGGAAACGATTAGGGTCAGAAAGTGTAGTTTGCGTCTGTATCGCTAAAAGAGCTTCGTGAGCAAAAGATTCTTCTTTTTCTAGGTAATGAACGTCATTGGTAGCTACTAAAGGAATATCTAGATCTTGGGAAATTCGAAGAAGTTCGCTATTAACTCTCTTTTGCTCCGGAAGACCGTTTTCCATAATTTCTAAATAAAAATTATCTTTGCCAAAGATATTTAAATAGTTATCGGCAATTTTATAGGCTTTTTTTAAGTCTCCGCTTAATATCGCCGAGGGAATTTCTCCTTTTAAACAGGCACTTTGAGCGATTAAGCCCTTATGGTAAAGGCTTAGAAGCTCACTGTCTACTCTAGGCTTATAATAAAATCCCTCAAGGTTGGCTAAACTAACTAATTTTATCAGGTTAGAATAACCCTCTTCGTCTTTGGCTAAGAGAATTAAGTGGTAATTAGAATCTTCGGCAGTCTTATATTCTCTATTAAAACGCGAACCGGCAGTAACATAGACCTCGCAACCGATTATCGGCTTTATACCTTCTTTAACACAAAGATCGTAAAATTTGATGGCACCGAAAATATTACCGTGGTCA
This sequence comes from Candidatus Omnitrophota bacterium, assembly GCA_017994375.1. Lineage (GTDB taxonomy): Bacteria > Omnitrophota > Gorgyraeia > Duberdicusellales > 4484-171 > JAGOLA01. Next base: position 738 of record JAGOLA010000058.1, read on the forward strand.
GTTATCGCCAAAGCCGGCATTTTATAATCCAAGGCTTTTTTGATCAATCTCTCTAATAAGCAAGCCCCGTCTAAAAGGCTGTATTGGGTGTGAACGTGAAGATGTACAAAATCGCTGTGCAACATAAAAACTTAAAACTAAAAACGTAAAGTGAAAAACGTAAGATTAAAACGTAAAACTCAAAACTTTCTTAAAACAGTTTTTAATTTTGCGTTTTTTCATTTTTCGTTTTATTCCCACTCTATAGTAGCAGGTGGTTTAGAGCTAATGTCAAAGACTACTCTGTTGACGCCTCTAACCTTATTAATTATGGAATTAGAAATTTCATCCAAAACGCTATGGGGTATCTTAGACCAATCTGCGGTCATACCATCTAAGCTATCTACGGCTCTTATGGCAATTACATGTTCATAAGTTCTTTTATCGCCCATTACGCCTACGGTTTTCAAAGGCAATAAGATACAAAAAGCCTGCCAGATACTCTTATAAAGATTTTTCTTCTTTATGATTCGTTCTAAAATTTCATCGGCTTCTCTTAATATCTTAAGCCCTTTAGTTTCTACGGGTCCGATTATCCTTACTGCTAACCCTGGACCAGGAAAAGGATGGCGGTTGACTATAAATTCCGGAATTTTAAGGATGCGGGCTATTTCTCTGACCTCATCTTTAAAGAGCTGACAAAAAGGTTCGATTAACTTTAGTTTCATCTTTAAAGGCAACCCACCTACATTATGATGCGATTTTATACAGGCTGTAGGCCCGCCGAAAAAAGAAACTGATTCTATAACATCTGGATATAAAGTTCCTTGAACAAGAAATTCTACATTTTTAATCCTCTGGGCTTCTTGCTCGAATATTTGAATAAACTCATGACCTATGATCTTGCGTTTTTGTTCTGGATCACTGACACCTTTTAATTTACTTAAAAATAATTTGGAAGCATCAACATAGTGTAAATCTATGTTAAAATAATCAGAAAATATTCTTATAACTTTAGCGGCTTCATTTTTACGCAATACCCCGTTATTAACAAAAATACACTTTAATTTATGACCGATAGCTTTATTAACCAAGACAGCGGCGGTAGAAGAATCCACCCCTCCACTTAAACCACAAATAACATTTTTATTAGCGACTTTTTTCTGTATTTTTTCTATTTCGTCATTTATGAAGTCTGCTAACTGCCAATTAGCAAAACATTCGGCTATTCTAAACAAAAAATTAGAAATTATCTGTATGCCTAAGTCGGTATGCACTACTTCAGGGTGAAACTGAACTCCGTAAATTTTTCTCTTTTTGTCTCCGATAGCGGCAAATTTAGTATTAGCCGTATGCGAAAGTACCTTAAATCCTTGGGGCAATTTTATAACTTGATCGGTATGGCTCATCCAAGAGGTGATTTTTTCGGGCAAAGAGAAGAAAAGGTCCTCATGGTTATCTAGATACATTTTAGCCCGCCCGTATTCTCTTTTTTTTGATTCCCTTACTTCTCCTCTTAAAGATTTAACTATAATTTGCATTCCATAACAAATTCCTAAAATTGGGATGCCTAAGCCTAAAATTTCTCGGCGAAGATCCGGAGCTTTATTCTCATATACGCTATGGGGTCCGCCGGATAAAATAATTCCTTTAGGCTTAATTTTTTTTACTTGCTCTATACCTATAGTACAAGGTTCGATAACACTAAAAACCTTTAGTTCTCTTATCCTACGGGCAATAAGCTGAGTATATTGAGACCCAAAATCAAGAATTAATATGATATCTTTACCCTTCATGATAGGATTACTTACCCATTCCTACACGTTGAGCAGCCTGGAATATTTTACCTTCGCTCTGTATAGAAGGAGCAATTATAATTTCTACAAAGTGCATATCGCGGATGCTCTTTGCTCCTAAAGACCCCATGGAAGTAGTAAGGGCTCCCATTAAATTCTGAGAACCATCGTCAACCACGGCTGGGCCGAAAAGTATCTGTTCTAAGCTACCGCTTATACCTACTCTTATCCTAGTACCTCGTGGTAAATTACTATGCGAAGTAGCCATACCCCAATGGAAACCGCGTCCCGGAGCCTCTTTAGCCCGAGCAAAAGCCGAACCAATCATCACGGCATCGGCGCCGGAAGCGAAAGCTTTGCAGACGTCGCCGCCTCTATTCATACCACCATCGGTAATTATCGGTATGTATTTGCCGGTCTTTTGGTGATAAAAATCTCTTGCTGCCGCACAATCGATAGTCGACGTTACCTGAGGAATGCCAATTCCTAAAACACCTCTAGTAGTACAAGCAGCACCAGGCCCTACTCCGACTAAAATCCCCGCACAACCAGTCTCAAAAAGCTCTAAAGTAACCTTATAAGTAACGCAATTACCGACAATAACCGGAATTTTTCGGGATTTACAAAACTTATGTAAATCCAACGGCTTATAAGAATGCGAAATATGTTTAGCGGTAGTAACTGTAGATTGAACCACAAAGCAGTCGGCTTTAGCTTCTTCGGCTATAGCGGCAAACTTTTCGGCATTTTGCGGTATGCAACTAACAGCAGCATAACCTTTAGCGGCTTTTATTTCTCTAACTCTCTTAGCGATTAATTTATCCTTTATCGGCGTAGTGTAAACTTTTTGAATCAAATTAGTGGCCTTAGCTGGCGAAGCAGCAGCAATATCTTTTAATACTTCATCGGGATTATCATAACGAGTTTGAACTCCGTCTAAATTCAACACAGCTATACCGCCAAGCCGCGACATCTCAACGGCAAATTTAACTCCAACTACTCCATCCATAGCCGCTGCCAATATCGGCACCGAAAAGTTTTTATTCCCTAATTGCAAAGCAGTATCAACCTCTTCGGGATTTATTGTAACTGCACCCGGAACCAAAGCTATCTCGTCAAACCCGTAACATCTACGTGCTCGTCTTCCTATACCAACCCACTCTGCTATAATTCGCCCTCCCTTGATAATCTTTCAATATTTAATTTTATATCCTCTGGACTAACTTCTTTACGGTTAAATTCTAACTTTTTATTATTTAATAAAAAATCGGAAAAAACAAGGCTTTGACGTAAAGCATCGTCGTGATTAAAAAAGAAAAATTTTTCTTCATCTATCTTGCAGTTATTTACTTCTCCTAAAAAATAAATTTCTGGATAATCGGTAAAAAAAGTATCGCTAATCTTAACCTCTTCTTCGAAAAAGTCAAGATTGGGAACAAAACCGCTGTCTACAATAAGCAGCTGACTAGAAAATACCTTAAGAGGCGATAATTTAATTGCCTTAACGCTGCCTTCTCCTACAGCTTCTTCTATAGAAACTCCTAAATTAAATATTATTCCTTTTTCTTTCAAAAAATCCATTATTTTATCCTTATCGTCTCCTAAAAAATCTAGACTTGGGCTTATTATACGTACCTCCTTGCCTAAAGCGCGTATTGCTAAGGCTAATTTTAAACCTAACCAAGTTAAGATATACAAACATACTTCTTGGGAAATCTGTAAAATATCTCTGAACTCACTGCGGTTAAGCTGAGAAAAATAAAAAAAGCCATCCCGGTATTCACCTTTGATAGATAATTTCTTGGAATTTAATCCACTAGCAATTACTAATTTGCTAAAATCCACGGGTTCTCCGGTTTTAAAATAAATTTTTTTACGCTTTACGTTAATTTTTTCTACGCTGTCATTGATAAAATGGATCTGCTTATTTTCAGACCAACTACCAAGCTCTGTTTTTTTATTAGCGGCAGGATTAGCAATAAAATCACGCGGGCAAAAATTATATTTATTTTTATCGATAAGGGTAATTTTAGCTTCCTTATCGGCTTCTCTTATCTTATCAGCTAAAGCTAGTCCTGACACTCCGGCCCCTAAAATAGTAATAGCATCCATGGTTATTTAAACTTTATTTTATGCGCTAATATTAAATTACGATAAAGAAATAAGGTAGTAAGCCGGCCTACTCCCCCCGGAACCGGTGTTATCACCGCTGCCTTTTTTCTGGCGGTATCAAATTCAACATCTCCAGTAATTTTATTATTTTTTACGGCTGTTCCTACATCAATAACTATAGCGCCTTTTTTTATCCAGCTGCCTTTTATTAAAAGAGGTTTTCCTACTGCCGAAATTAAAATGTCAGCATTCTTCACATAAAAGGGAAGGTCTCCTTTCTCGTAGGTAGCGATATGAGTAATACTTACGGTAGCTAACTCATTACCTAAAAATAAAGACAACATTTTTCCTACATTCAAAGAAAACCCCACGATAGTTACTCTTTTGCCGTGATAGCCTGCAGTATCATTTATTTTTTTAAAGCTTTCTTTAATAAGCTCTATAATACTTAAAACAGTAGGGGAAACAAAAAAGATCTCAGAAGACGAAAAAGACATCAACAAAGATAATAACTCGTTATCTACTCTGAAGAATTTGCCTCGATTGATAGGGTGCATTCCTTCGACATCTTTTTTATAATCAATTAAAGAAAATATGTCCTCTTCTTTGATTTTCCATTGTTTCGGAAAGGGTTTATTAAGGATGATACCAGTTACTTTTTCTGCTTTATTTAAGTCTTCTATACGGATTTTAAATTTTTTAAAAGAAATGCCGGAAGATAAATTTATGGGGGTATATTCTAAACCTAATTCTTTAGCTACCTTCTGTTGAGATAAACAATAAATATTAGCTGATTGGTCATTGCTTAAACCTACCGAAGCTAAAGAAAGTTTATAATCGATAAAATCTAAATGGATTTTATTCTCTTCTGCTATTCTCTTACATATTTCTTTAGCATCTAAAATTATTGCCATTTTTCTAAAACCTCTCTAAAATTATCGGCATACTTACTCTTTAAGCCAAATATTTTTTGGTTTGCCTCTAAATTAAAAATACAACCTAAGAAGGCTGTCTTGATAAATTCTAAGCCGATATGGAAATCGCTAATTATACTCTTTTTTACCTCAGATTCAACCCCTTTAGCTATAGAAACTGCTTTCAGGCAAGCAGTGCCTACTTTAAAAACCATTGCTTCGCTTTTTTTAAGGTATTTTACCCTTTTTTTCCCTTTAGCCTGCATAATTATTGCAAAAATTTTTCCGTCTTCGTCGATATAAGGGTAAACCTTTTGTCTTAAGGAATTAAGTTGCCTTAAATGCTTTTTGAGTTTAAAATCTTTGCTTTTATTTACGCCACCAATAGAATAGTTAATGGCTTTATCGATAAGGCTAATTCCCAAGCAAAAAACTAAGCAAATAGCGCTTCCTCCTCCTAAAGAAGGATTTTTCTTGCTTAAATCGCCCAAATAACTTTTAAAACAAAAACGATAGTTTTTCACTGGACTGTTTCTTTATATAAGGTAAAACTTTGCCGGTGCAAAGGCGTCAAAGAATATCTTTTTATTAAAGAGAAATGTCGGGCGGTGGGATAACCTTTATGCCTAGCAAACTCCCACTGCGGATATAAAAAATCCGCCAAGTTCATAAGATGGTCTCTTGTTACCTTAGCTACTATAGAAGCACAGGCAACCTCTTTGATCTTTTCGTCGGCTTTTTCGATACAGGTATATTTTATCTTCAAATCAGTATGAAAAATATTACCGTCTATGATAAAGTCGGCTTTAGAAAGAGATTTCTTTTTTTCTAAAACTCCCCTTATAGCTCTATTGAAAGCTAAAAATGTCGCTTTCAAAATATTTAGTTGGTCTATCTCCTGAACATTGGATATTCCAACCGCAAAGATAGCCTCTTTTTGCAGCCAAGAAAAAATATCTTCGCGACAACGCCAAGAAAGGGCCTTGGAATCTTTGACTTTAAACGGCGGAACTTTTTTAAGACATAAAGCACAAGCTAAGACCACCCCTGCCAATGGCCCTCGACCAACTTCATCTACCCCAACTATCATTTCTTAAATAAGAAATTTTTAAGTTGTAACCGCTTTTTTGCCAATCCGCTCTTTAAGGTAATATAAACGTTTTCGGCGTGGAACTCTTAAGCCTTTTTTTATCATCTCTATCTTGGCTATATTAGGAGAATAGAAAGGGAAAGTTACTTCATAAGCTTCTCCGTAAGCCAACCGCCTTAAAGTAAAAGATTTTCTCTGCATAGCACCTTGGATTTTAATAATAACACCCTCTATGGGATGCAGCCTTTCTTTGTCTTTCTCTCTTATTGTATAATAAACTTTGATAGTATCTCCCTGCATAAAATCAGGATAATCTTTTTTAAGCGACTCGCTAAGTTCTTTTTCGACTAACATCAATTTATCCATATCTTCCTCCTTCTAACATAATTAAACTATTTATTATTTTCGATTAATAAATCCGGTCGTCTCTTTTTAGTTATTGCTAAAGCTTGATGCCGACGCCATTGGGCGATCTTTTCATGATTTCCAGAAAGTAATACTTTAGGCACTTTAAGGCCTCGAAATACTGACGGCCGGGTATAGTGAGAAAAATCTAAACAAGAATTCTCAAAGCTCTCGTTCTTTATCGATTCCTTATCGGAAACTACGCCCGGTATAATCCTAACTAAACAATCGATGAAAACCATTGCCGCTAATTCGCCTCCGCTTAAGACGTAATCGCCTATCGAAATTTCGTCATCAACTAAGTATTTTCTTACTCTTTCGTCAACCCCTTCATAGCGCGGAGCGATAAGTATCAAGCGTTCGTAAGCCAGATATTTTTTTATCATCTTCTGCTTCAAGGTAGTCCCTTGGGGCGTAAAAAGAATAATACGGTCGAACTTATTTTTTGATTTTTTAGTGCCTTTTTTATGCACACCTAAAGGGTTAGCCTTATAACCTAAAATAGATTCGACAGAATTAAAAATAGGCTCGGGCTTAAAAACCATTCCTCCGCTTCCGTAAGAAGGGGCATCTATTTTCTTATGAGGATCGCTGGTATAATCCCGAAGGTTGTGTATATTTATTTTCGTTAGCCCTTTGGCTTGAGCCCTTCTTATTATCGACTCGCCTATTACCGGCGAGAACATCTTAGGAAATATAGTAATTATATCTATAATCATAGTAAAGATAAATTATTTTTCCTTAAAGTTCTCTAAGAATTCCTTTTTAAACTGCGTAAATGTACCGCTATTGATAGAGTCTCTAATTCTAGTCATAAAATTTTTATACCAAAAAACATTGTGGTAAGCAATTAATTCTACGCCTAACATTTCTTTTACGTTTATCAAATGTCTCAAATAGGCTCGGGAAAAATTACTACAGGTATAACAGGAACACTCTTCATCTAAAGGCAAAGTGTCTTGAGCGTAGGTTGCATTTCTTACTACTATTTTACCATTGTTGGTAAAAGCCGTACCGGTACGCCCAAAGCGGGTAGGAATAACGCAGTCAAAAAGATCTACTCCTAAACTTACCGCTTCCAAAATATCCTGCGGCCTTCCGTAACCCATAAAATAACGTAGATAACTCTTATCGCAGCTTTCGTGAATAAAGTTAAGGATATTATACCTTAAATCTTCGGGTTCGCCAACGCTTAAGCCTCCTATACATAAACCGTCTAT
>JAGOLA010000059.1 GCA_017994375.1 Candidatus Omnitrophota bacterium
GGATAAATCCCAAAAAGAAGCCTTTTGTGGTTGTTATACCGCCGCCTAATGTCACCGGAATATTACATATGGGCCATGCTTTAAATAATACTATTCAAGATGTGCTCGTTAGGTTTAAAAGGATGAACGGTTGGGAAGTCCTCTGGATGCCGGGCACTGACCATGCCGGTATCGCTACTCAAAATGTAGTAGAAAGAGAGTTGGCTAAAGAAGGTAAAAGGAAAGAGGATATTGGTAGAGAAAAATTTTTAGAAAAGTTATGGCTTTGGAAAGATAATTACGGCTCTACCATAATCGAACAGCTTCAAAGAATCGGTGCTAGTTGCGATTGGGAGCGTCTCCGTTTTACCATGGATGACTCTTACAGTGAAGCTGTAAAAGATGTTTTTATTACGCTCTACAAAAAGGGATTGATTTACCGTAGCAATTATATTATTAACTGGTGTCCACGCTGTAAAACTGCCTTAAGCGACGAAGAAGTATCACATAGAGAGTTAGAGGGTTGGCTATATTATATTCGTTACCCGTTAAAAACTCCTTATGGAGATAAATCTTATATAGTAGTAGCCACAACGCGTCCGGAAACTATGCTGGGTGATACTGCCATAGCTGTAAATCCCCGTGATGAACGATATAATTGGTTAAAAAATAACAACGTTATTTTACCTATTATTAACCGCCAATTAAAGATCATCGAAGATGAAATAGTAGATCCAGAATTTGGAACGGGAGTGGTTAAAGTAACACCTTCTCACGATCCTGTAGATTTTACACTGGGTAAGAAATATAATCTTGATTTTATCAATATCATGAACGAAGATGCTACCTTAAATGAAAAAGTGCCGTCTGATTTGATAGGGATGGACCGCTTTGAAGCTAGAGAAAATATTCTTAATATTCTTAAAGATAAAGATCTTATCGAAAAAGAAGAACCTTACCGAGTGAAAGCCGGCCATTGTTACCGTTGTTATACTATAATAGAACCGCGAATATCTTTACAGTGGTTTGTAAAAATGAAGCCTTTGGCTAAGAAAGCTATAGAGGTAGTTAAAAAAGATAAGATAAAGTTTTATCCTCAGCGTTGGCAAAAGGTATATCTTAACTGGATGAATAATATTCAAGATTGGTGTATTTCCCGCCAAATCTGGTGGGGACATCGTCTTCCTGTTTGGGAATGTGAATGTCAAGCAGGTGTAACACTTCAACAGCAAAAGTCTTTTATAGTATCTAAAACTAAGCCTAAAAAAAATTGTCTTAGATGTAATTCAGAATATAAACAACATCCAGATGTATTAGATACTTGGTTTTCCAGTTGGCTTTGGCCTTTTGCCACTTTGGGTTGGCCCAAAAAAACTAAAGAGTTATCTTATTTTTATCCTACGAATTGCCTTGTTACAGCTTCGGAAATACTGTTTTTTTGGGTAGCCAGAATGATTATGGCCGGGCTTAAGTTTAAAAAACAAATACCTTTTCGAGATGTTATAATTCACGGTACGGTAAGAGATCAAAGTGGCATAAAAATGTCTAAATCATTAGGAAATACCATAGACCCTTTAGAAATAGTCGGAGAATTTGGGGCCGATGCCTTACGGTTTTCTTTAGTATTGCTAGCTGCCAGTGGTTCGGATATTTATTTGAGTAAAGAGAAATTCTTAGTTGGCCGAAATTTCGCTAATAAAATCTGGAATGCAACCCGTTTCATTTTATTAAAAATTAAAGAAAGCGATTATAGCATAAAAGATTTTAATTTTGATTTATCGGATGAAATTGACAGGTGGATTTTAATCGAATTCAATAGGACCTTAAAAGACTTTTCACAGTATTTAAATAATTATATTTTTAACGAAGGGACTAAGACCATTTATGACTTCTTTTGGCATTATTTTTGTGATTGGTATATAGAGATAGCTAAAGACCGTTTCACCTTAGATAGAGCAAAGATATTAATTTTTGTCCTTTTAAACTCGATAAAAATCTTACATCCGCTTATGCCGTTTATAACAGAGGAGATTTATTCTCTTATAAAGGATTTTACCCAACTTTCTTTAGAAAAAACAATTAGTATATCTTCTTGGCCCAAAGAGTATAATATTAACAATCCTCAAATCGCCAATATAGATAAACTATTTAAAACTATAACTGCCATACGAAATATAAGAGTAGATTTGGGCTTGGGGCAGAAAAAAGCCAATTTGGAGGTTAAAATAAAGTCAGCTCAAGCTAATAATTTATGGCAAACTAATTTGGATTGGATTAAAAGATTAACTTTAAGCGAAAATATAACCTTTACAATAGATACTAAACGAGTTCTTTACGATAATAACCTTTGGGCATTAGATATAGATATCCCGACAGAAGATTTGAATAATTTCTTATCTTCTCTAAAGAAACGCCTGCTAGTTTTAGAAGGCATTCTGGATAAAACTAATAAACAGTTGAATAATGAAAAATTTCTTGCTAATGCGACTAAAGAAATAGTACAAAAAGAAAAAGAAAAGTTTAAAGACATATCCGAAGAATTAACACGTCTTAAAAAACTAAAAGATGCTTTTAAATGATAATATTTTAACCGTAATCAAAAAGGCTTTAAAAGAAGATATTGGTAAGTACGATATCACTACCAATACTATAGTTCCTTCTTTACTTAAAGGAAAAGCGCGAATTATAGCTAAAGAAAAAGGGATTCTCTGTGGTATTGACGTCGTTGGAGCTGTTTTTCGTTTGCTAGACAAAAATATCTATTTTAAACCTCTTAAAAAAGACGGCGATATTTTTAAAGCCAAGGATGTTATAGCAAAAATAGAAGGAAATTTTCGTGCCATACTAACTTCTGAACGGTTAGCTTTGAATTTTCTTTCTATATTATCGGGAATATCTACTACTACCAGAGATTTTTTGAAAAAAATTAAAGGTATGAAAACAAAAATAATGGATACCCGTAAAACTACGCCTAATCTGCGCGAATTAGAGAAATATGCTGTTAGAGTTGGTGGGGGATGGAACCATCGAAAAAATTTACAAGAAGGAGTTATAATTAAGGATAACCATCTTAAGGCCACCGGCTGTATTAATAAAGATGAAATAAATGAGAATAAAATTGCCCAATTTATTACAATATTACGTAAAAATGCTACTCATAAGGTAGAGATTGAAGTTGAGAATTTAAGGGAATTTTATAGTGTGATTAAACAAAAACCCGATATCATTATGCTCGATAATTTTTCCTTAAAGGATATCGGTATTGCCGTTAAGTACCGCAATACTCACTTCCCAAAAGTAAAGCTAGAAGCCTCCGGCAGAATAAATTTAAATAACGTTAAAAAATTTGCTCAAAAAGGATTAGACTATATTTCTATAGGCTTATTAACACACTCTCCTAGTACTATAGATTTTTCTTTAGAAATTTTTTAACACTACCTTTCTTGATATTTTAAAATGGCTAATAAATTTAAATTGATTAGTAAATTTAAACCGACTGGCGATCAACCAGAAGCTATACGAAAATTAACTGAAGAAATAAATAAGGATAAAAAATACCAAACTTTATTAGGCGTTACCGGATCAGGAAAAACCTTTACCCTAGCCGGCGTTATTGAAAAAGTTAACTTACCAACCATAGTTATTTCTCATAATAAAACTTTAGCTAGCCAATTATATGCTGAATTTAAGCAATTTTTTCCCAATAATGCCGTAGAATATTTTGTAAGTTATTATGATTATTATCAACCGGAAAGTTATATCCCTCAAACTGATACTTACATAGAGAAAGATGCCTCTATAAACGAAAAATTAGACCGTTTACGGCTTTCTGCTACCAGTTCTCTTTTAAGCCGTCAAGATGTGTTGATAGTAGCATCCGTTTCCTGCATTTATAATCTTGGCTCTCCTCAAGATTATCAAGATTTAGTTTTTTATGTAAAAGAAAAAGATACCATTGTTTTCGAAGATTTTTTGAGACGCTTGGTAGATATGCAATATCTAAGAAACGATATCGACTTCAAACGGGGAACATTTCGTATAAAAGGAGATATTGTAGATATTTTTCCTGCCTATAAAGAGCAAGGAATTCGAATAGAGTTTTGCGGAGAAAGTATCGAAAATATTTACGAATTTGACCCTATAACTGGTAAAAAAATATCTACCTTAAGTCAAATAGCGATTTATCCTGCCAAACATTTTATTATGGTCAGCGATAAAATCCAACGGGCAACTTTAGCGATAAAAGAGGAACTTGATAAACAGTTAGAATTTTTGAAAAAACAAAATAAGCTATTGGAATCCGAACGCTTAAAACAACGTACTCTTTTTGATATTGAAATGTTAAATGAGTGCGGTTATTGTCACGGTATAGAAAATTATTCACGCCATTTAAGTGGGAGAAATGCTGGTGCAAGACCCTATTGTCTTTTGGATTATTTCCCTAAGCCTTTCTTAACCGTTATCGATGAAAGCCATGTTACTATCCCACAATTAAGAGGGATGTATAAAGGCGATAAATCTCGTAAAGAAACTCTTATCCAATATGGCTTCAGATTGCCGTCTTGTTTGGATAATCGTCCTTTAAAATTTTCGGAATTTATGAATTCTGTAGGAAAGATTATTTTTGCTTCAGCTACTCCTGATGATTTCGAAATTAGTTTAGCCAAAGGTGTAGTAGTAGAGCAAATTACCAGGCCTACAGGAATACCGGAACCAGAAATAATAATCAAGCCTACTAAAAATCAAATTGATGATTTAATTTTTGAAATTAAAAAAAGAGCCGATAAGAAAGAACGCACCTTAGTTACTACTCTTACTAAAAGAATGGCGGAGCAATTAACAGATTATCTAAAAGAAGAAGGTCTAAGGGTGACTTACCTGCATTCTGAGATAGATACTTTAGAACGAACTAAGATTTTAAAAGACTTAAGACAAAGTAAATTCGATACTTTAATAGGTATAAACCTTTTAAGAGAAGGTATAGATTTACCAGAAGTTTCTTTGGTAGCTATCCTTGATGCCGATAAAGAAGGGTTTCTTAGATCATCGACATCATTAATCCAGATATCCGGGCGTTGTGCCCGTAATATTAACGGTACTGTCTTTATGTATGCCGATAATATCACTAAATCTATGAAAAGCGCTATAGCAGAAACTAAACGGCGTCGTCTAATGCAATTAGAGTATAATCGTAAGCACAAAATAAACCCTAAAAGTGTTAAAAAAGCTATTAGCGATAGCATCGAGATATATTTAAAAGAAGAGAAAGATTTGAATATGCGCCTTGATTTTGAAGATGAAGAAATAGAGTTACGCCAAACTATTTTACAATTAGAAACCGAAATGTATTTAGCAGCTAAAAATTTACATTTTGAAAGAGCAGCTTCTTTGAGAGATAAAATTAATGAGTTAAAAAAAATTGTAAAAGATAGATAATTATTTTATGAGGATGATAGCTGTAGATATCGGTAATACTAATATTCATTTTGCTTGGTTTAACAATGACAGAATTATAAAAACTGCTAAGCTGTCTACTCCGAAAGCCTCTAAATCTACGCTTACGATGATAGTTCCTAAGAATTGCAGTAATAATATTTTTATTTGTTCGGTAGTTCCAAAAATAACAGTTTTATTTAAAAAATTATATAGCTCTATTTACATAGCCGGAAAAAATCTTAAAATACCCATAAAATGTTTATATAATAAAAAAGAAGTCGGTATGGATAGATTAGTAGGCGTGATTGCAGCTAAAATAATTTATCCTGAATCTAGAATGGTGTTAGATTTTGGCACTGCTATAACTATAGATTTCTTATCTGCGGGCGGCGACTATCAAGGCGGTATTATTCTTCCTGGCATAGGTTCTACATTAAAAGTCTTTGCTAATTGTGCTTTATTACCTTCTAAAGTAAAATTTATAAAAATTAAAAATATCATCCCTAAAAATACCAAAGAAAGTATTAATTGCGGTTTACAAAAAGGGTTTTCAGCGATGATAGATTCTTTAATAAAAGAGTATAAAAAAAGGCTAAAAATACCACCTTCAGCCAAGATTATTGCCACCGGTGGTGAAGCTAAACTGATTATTCCTGAATTATCTTTTGCTTGCCAATATGAGCCCTATCTAGTCTTAAAAGGCTTAAATATATTAAGCAAACTTCACAGTCTTAAATAAGAGAGATTTTTTTAAAAAAAATCTTGACAAGATTTTTTTGTTAAGTAAAATACTTTAGCACTCTAAGGGTAAGAGTGCTAAGTTAACAAAAAATTCATAAAAAATTTTAAAATTTATAGTAGTTTAAAGGAGGTGTCTATGAAGTTCAAACCGCTAGGCGATCGCATTCTTATAAAGCCGCTTGAGGCCTATGAACAGACAAAAGGAGGTATCGTAATTCCTGATACTGCTAAAGAAAAACCTCAAGAAGGCGAAATCATTGCTGTAGGAGATGGTAAAAAGAATGACGAAGGTAAGTTTATGTCTCTTTCTTTAAAAAAAGGCGATAAAGTACTTTATGGAAAGTACTCTGGGACCGAAATAACTTTAGACGGCGAAGAGTATCTTATCATTCGAGAAGAAGACGTTTTAGGCATTATATCTTAAAAGGAGGTAATCTTTTATGGCTAAACAGTTAATATTTAGTGAGGAAGGCCGACGCGCTATTTTGAGAGGAGTAGAAGTCCTTGCTCAAGCAGTCAAAGTTACTTTAGGGCCTAAAGGACGCAATGTGGTTATTGAAAAAAAATTTGGTTCACCTACGATTACTAAAGATGGTGTAACCGTAGCTAAAGAAGTTGAGTTAGAGGAGCCTTACGAAAATATCGGTGCCCAATTAATTAAAGAAGTAGCTGAAAAAACTTCTGATCTGGCTGGAGACGGAACCACCACTGCTACGGTGTTAAGTGAAGCTATATTTAAAGAAGGTATTAAAAACGTAGCTGCTGGTGCCAATCCTATGGCTTTAAAAAGAGGTATTGATAAAGCCGTAGAGGTGGTAATAGAAGAATTAAAAAGTTTCTCTAAACCGGTCAAAGATAAGAAAGAAATTGCTCAAGTTGCTACTATTGCTGCTAATGGAGATTCAAAGATCGGTGAATTAATTGCTGATGCCATGGATAAAGTCGGAAAAGACGGAGTTATAACCGTCGAAGAAGCTAAATCTATGGCTACTACTTTAGACGTAGTAGAAGGTATGCAATTTGACCAAGGATACTTATCCCCTTATTTTGTTACTGATGCTGAAAAAATGATTACTTTATTAGAAGACCCTTATATTCTAATTTATGAGAAAAAAATTTCTAACCTTAAGGATCTTTTGCCTTTACTCGAAAAAATAGCCCGTTCAGGAAAACCTTTAATGATAATAGCAGAAGATGTTGAAGGAGAAGCTTTAGCAACTTTGGTTATTAATAAGCTTCGAGGAACTTTATCTTGTTGTGCTGTCAAAGCTCCGGGATATGGAGATAGACGTAAAGCAATGCTAGAAGATATAGCAATTCTTACTGGTGGCAAGTCGATTACCGAAGATTTAGGTATTAAGTTGGAAAATATTACTCTAGAAGATTTAGGAACAGCTAGAAAAATTAAAGTCGATAAAGAAAACACTACTATAGTTGAAGGTGCTGGAAAAACTAAGGCAATACAAGGAAGAATTAGCCAAATTCGAAAACAAATCGAAGAAAGCGATTCTGACTATGATAAAGAAAAATTACAAGAACGGTTAGCTAAACTTGCTGGTGGAGTAGCAGTCATAAATGTTGGCGCTGCGACTGAAACCGAAATGAAAGAGAAAAAAGCCAGGGTTGAAGATGCTTTGCATGCTACTAGAGCTGCCGTAGAAGAGGGGATTATTCCTGGTGGTGAAGTGGGATTACTGCATAGCATACCAGCATTAGGGAAGATAAAAGCCGAAGGGGATGAACAAATCGGTATAAACATTATTAAGCTTGCTTTAGAAGTTCCTTTAAAACAACTTGTAACTAATGCCGGCCTTAGCGGAGAAGTAATAGTTAATGAAATTAAAAAGCAAAAGGCACCTGTGGGTTTCGATGCTGAAAAAAATGAACAAACCGACATGATTAAAGCTGGGATAATAGATCCTACTAAAGTCGCCAGAACAGCTTTGCAAAATGCTGCTTCGATAGCCTCTTTGTTGATTACAACCGAAGCTATAGTAGCTGATAAGCCGGAAAAAGAGGATAAACAGGCTATGCCTGGCGGAATGCCGGGAGGCATGGGCGGCGGCGGAATGC
>JAGOLA010000060.1 GCA_017994375.1 Candidatus Omnitrophota bacterium
CCATAGCGCCGATTCTTTTCTCCATGACCTCACCTTTTTTAAATATCATAAGAGTCGGTATACTCATAACTGCATAACGGGTAGCAATTTCTCCAGCCTCATCAACATTTATCTTACATACCTTTATTTTACCGGCATAATCTTTAGCTAATTTAGTTATATAGGGGGCAATCATTTGACAAGGGCCACACCAAGAAGCCCAAAAATCTACTAATACCGGGATATCGGTGTTTATTACCTCTTCTTCGAAATTATTAGTAGTGATATTAATTTCCATCGTTGCTCCTTTACTTAATTTAAAATTAAATTATTTTATTTTCTTTATTTCTGAATTTATACTTTTAATTTTTTCCAGTAATAAATTTATTTTTTTATTAGTTTTCCAACGGTTAGAAGAAACGGTAGATAAAATTTTACCCAAATCATAATAGAGTTTTTCTTTTAATAGAATTAAAGATATTTTTTTGGTTTGGCTAATACTTTTATCGGAAACATTTTTAAGATAACCTTCTCCTTTATCCAGCATCTTCTTAGCATTGACTATTATTTTTTCTAACTCGTTTTTAGTATTAGGCCATATTTTTTCGATAATCTCCTTAAAAGAATTGCTTTTACTCATTTTTATCTCCTTTCGATTCTTCGGGAAACTTTAAAAGATAAATACCCCATAAATTACTATGCCCTTCTAAATCTTTATCACTAATAAAAAAATTAGTAATATACATAGCTTTATAGAAATTTATTTCTATTTCATCCATAGCAACTAGCTGAAACCTCATAAATTTATAAGCTTGGTTGTTAAATACCGGCAAAGGATCACTGATAAACTCTACGATAATATTATTTTTATCGTATTTTAATACTTTAATTTTTGCTTGTTGACCGTTATCCCATTTTATTATGCCTTCTTTATCTATATTAAGGTTACCGAAAGCTAGGATAGGTCCTTCTAGGGGGGAAAAGGTTGCCTTCTCTCTTGTTCCTAAAGAATCATGATAAGGATTAGAATATTCGCTTAGTTCCTGGGCAAATAATATAATAGCGGAGCATAATGTCAGAGTCAAAAAGCAACTTAGACTAATTATTATAAATTTCTTTTTCTTCACCTTTATATTTTTAAGATTTTTAATTTTTCGCAGAAGGTATTTACTTAACGCTTTAATTTCGACTCCATTACCTTGATATCTTTTTTAATTGCCTCTAAATCTTCTTCATGCATTATTTCATCTTCCATAATTTGAAGAGCAATATCATAAGTTACCGGATCTTTATCTTTAGTATAATCCATAATTTTCTTATACTGGGTAATAGCACATTGTTCCCCTTTTATATTTTGATTAAGTAAAATTCTAACGTCGGAATTTTTAGGGCTATCATAACCGCAGTTTGTTTCTTTGAGCCAGTCTTTTGGTTCTAAAAGCGGAGTGCCATTCAACTGTATAATTCTATCGGCAACCATTCCAGCATGACGTAACTCATCGGCAGCATGTTGGGTTAGTTCTGCCACTACGGCTTCACGAGGTATTCCTACTGCAACTTTTGCACCTAGCCAATATTGATAATATGCTAACCACTCATCAGCGTAAGCTTTATTAAGCAAGGTTACTAATTCTTCGATTTTTACCCCTAAAGACTTTAAAATTTCTCTTCCTTTAGTGCCCATAAAATACCTCCTTAAAAAATTATTATTATGCCTTATTATAGCATTTTTTATTTTTTTGTCTATTTTCTGGTGGAGGTGGCGGGAATCGAACCCGCGTCCTTAAAGGGCTGGTAAGTAGCTCCTACATGCTTATCCTTGTTTTTAATCTTTTCCTTGAAGGCTCCAAAAGGCAGGATACTTCAAGGAGCATCTTTGCTATTTTTCAAAGTAACCTTCCAAAGCTAAAAGGTTACTTTTAGCCTCTTATGATGAACTCTTTTACTTTCTGAGGCAAAAAGTAAAAGAGTCCTACTTAGCTAACCGCGTAAGCAGGTGTTGCAACGAAAGGTGTTGCTTTTATTTTTTGTAAGCCCCTTTAACGCAGTAGGCTTACTTTTGCGGCATGCAACCCCTTACCTTATCTTTTAAGTCGAAACCTTATTCACCCCCGTATTTTCAAATAACATTCGTCCTTTTACAAATTCATAAATACCATAAAAATTAATTTTTTACAAGAATATCTTTCTTATCTGCTGAAGATGCATTATTATTAAAAATTAATAAAAAAAACTTGAAAATCTTTGTCTTATCCTCTAAGATACTCCTATGCTTAATAAATTTCGCCAACAACATATGAAAACTTGCCTTTGGATTTTGGCTAGCGTAGTCATTGTAGCTTTTATTTTATCTGGTAGTTCAACGCTGTTTTTTAACACTAAAAATAAAATCGTTGCAAAAACTAAAAGCCATAAATTCAAAATTTCTGATTTTCAACATTATCTTAAACTAACAAAATTATTTTTTATACTGAACTTACCCAAAGCTAATATTACTTATTCTGATCTTGAGAACACAGCTAAAGATCTTTTGGTGCTAACTTGGAAAGCCAAGGAAGATAAAATTAGAGTTAAGGACGAAGAGGTAATACAATATATTATAAATAATTTTTTCCAAGGAAATTATAATAAAATTTCCTACGAAAAACTTATAAAATACTTATCACAAAATTATCAGCTAGCTCTTACTACCAGAAACTTCGAGGAATTAATACGGGAATTAATCCTCGTCAATAAATTATTCGAAAAATATATTAATGTAAGGGCGGATGAAGAAGAAATACGCAATTTATATTTACGGGACAACCAAAAGGCAAAAATAAATTATTTATATATCCCTTATGAAAAATTCGAAATAACTACAGAGATTAGCAAACAAGAACTAGAGCAATTTTATGCCGAAAAAAAATCTTTCTTTAAACGCAAACCTACTATCCGTATAAAGTATCTTATAGTAGATAGTGATATTATTAATGAACAAAATTTATCAAATTTTTTAAAGATAAATAGCTTAGAAGAATTAAGTAAAAAATTATCTTTACAAATTAAAGAAACCGGGTACATCAGCTTAGATGACCCTATAGAAGAAATTGGTTGGTTACCAGAAATAAATAAGATTGCTTTTAAACTGAAAAAAAACGAAACTAGTCCCTTTATAGAAATAGATAAAGGTTTGATAATTATGGAAAAAATTGAAGATAAAGAATCTTACATTCCTCCTTTAAGCGAAATAATCGACGAGGTTCGAAGAAAATTAATTAAAGACAAAGCAAAAGAAGAAGCAACAAAAGTCAGCGATAATATCTTAAAAGAAATAAATAACAGTAATCTTCATGACTTAAAAAAAATAGCTGACAAAACTAATTTAAATTTTAAGTCGGTCGATAATATTGGTTATAATAGCTATATCGAAGGATTAGGTTTAGATAAGAACGTTAGCGAAATAATCTTTTCTTTGTCAAAAGGAGAAATTTACCCTAAAAGCATTTTTCTTATTAATGGGATATATATTATCCAATTAGTAGACATAACTGCCTTAGATAATGAGGATTTTCAAAAAAATAAAGAGAAATACCAAGAATTAATCCTAGCAAATAAAACTTTCGAAGAAAAAGTCAAGTTTCTCGACCGTCTTAAAGCCGATTTCAAATTTTATTATTAAATAGTTTAAGAGTATTTTAATCTTCGACAGTAATACAATTTACGGGGCATTGAGAAGCAATTTCGTGTAAATCGCAATTAGAACAACTATTAGCTTTTACCTTAGCAATACCATCATCACCCAACTCAAAAACATCTGGGCAAGAATTCGCGCATAAACCACAACCAACGCAAGCATTTTCATCAATAGTAACTTTTGCCATAATTCCTCCTTATTATTATAGTTAAATTATTTTAATCCGTAATATTCAATATTTTTATCTGCTACTTTTTGAACAGCCTCTAAAGCTTCTTTATTTTTCAGTATGTGCTGGAAACGTCCTTGAGTTTTTAGGTATTCTTCGACTGGCTTGGGAGAAGGTATTTTATTTACTTTTACGAGTTTGCCATACTCATACTCTACTAAAGGGTATAAACCGGTTAAAATAGCAAGTTTAGCAATTTCAATAGTTTGGTCGGATTGAGATTTCCATCCTAAAGGACAAGGTACATGAATTTGCAAATATTTTGGTCCGTTAATAGATAAAGCTTTTTTAACTTTTCTTTCGATATCTTTGGGATTTCCAACCGAAGCAGTGGCAGAATATGGTATATGGTGAGCGGCACAAATTTCAACTACTGGTTTTTTGACTTTAGGATTGCCGTAAGATTCTTTTCCAATAGGTGAAGTAGTAGTGTTAGCATAAAAAGGCGTAGACCCGCTTCTTTGTATACCGGTATTCATATAAGCTTCATTATCGTAGCAAACGAATAAAACATCATGACCGCGTTCAAGCATTCCCGATATAGCCTGTAAACCTATATCGCCAGTTCCACCATCACCAGCCTGAGATATTACTTTTATTTTATCTATTTTCCCTAATACTTTTAAGGCTGCCTCAATGCCACTAGCTACTGCTGCCGAATTTTCAAATAGTGAGTGTATCCAGGGTAAACCAAAGGCTGTTTCCGGAGCTTTAGTCGAGAAAACTTCTAGGCAACCGGTAGAATTAGCTACGATAGTATTTTTGCCTGCTGCATTCATAACTATTCTTACCGCCATAGATTGGCCACAACCGGCACAGGCTGTATGTCCAGAAACAAAAAGATTTTCTTGGAAATGCTCTTTAGCCATACTATTAATTAGATAATTTTAAATTCTTTCCAAAGTAAATTTTGTTTTAAATCCACAAATTGACAACTTGGAGTATCGTTTTTAGCCGTATTTATTATGTTTTCTATTGTTTTAGGAGTTATATCTCTTTGTCCTAAACCAGCTATAAAACCACTTACTTTTTGTTCATTATCTAAAGCAGCTTTTACTTCTAAATACAAAGCCCCTTCGGAGCCTAAGGATATATCTTTATCGATAACGGCTATTCGGGGTATTTTCTTCAAAATATCTTTAATTTCTTCTTTCGGAAAAGGCCGATAGGTAACTATTTTTAAAAGACCAATTTTATTACCTTTATTTCGTTGCAAATCAATAACATCTTTTATCGTACCACAAACAGAACCCATAGCTATAAGTACTACATCAGCATCATCGACCTTATATTTTTCTACTAAACGAATACTATCACGCCCAGTTAAATTTTGGTACTCCTTACCTACCTTAGGTATCAAAGGAAGAGTTTCTTCTAGGGTTTTTTGAATTGCGAAACGCGCTTCCATATAAACGCTAGGATCCCCCAATAAACCAAAACTTAGCGGATTATCAACATCAAGTTTATAAGGGGGATTATATGGTGGTACAAACTTATCTACTTCTTCTTGAGTAGGCATATCAACGGTTTCCATACCGTGAGTTAAAATAAATCCATCCATACACACCATTACTGGCAGCATTATCTGCGGATTTTCACCAATTTTATAAGCAGCTAAGATTAAATCTACGGCTTCTTGGTTATTCTCTGCATAAAATTGAATCCAACCGGCATCTCTTAAAGAAATAGAGTCTTGATGGTCATTCCAAATATTTATAGGTGCTGAAATTGCCCTATTAGCACAAACCATAACGACTGGGAGGCGCATTCCCGCTATGCAAAATACTACTTCTCCCATTAAAAGTAATCCTTGCGAACTAGTACAGGTGAAACTTCTGACTCCAGCAGCTTCTGCACCTAAAACTACCGAAGCGGCGGAATGTTCGCTTTCTACGTTTAACGATTCTGCCTCTAATTCTTTGTCAGCAACAAATTGAGCTAAATGTTCTACAATATGAGTTTGGGGAGTAATAGGGTAAGCAGCGACAACTTTAGGTTTACACATTTTTACCACTTCTGCTATCGCCCAAGAACCTTCTAAAAATTTTTTCATACTTTTTCCTGATTAGAAATCATAGTAATATCTTTTTTAGGACAAATATAAGCGCATAAACCGCAACCCTTACAATAATCTAAATCGCTACTGTAAGTATTTTTACCTTTGCCTTCGATACATCCTTCTGGGCAAATGAATTTACAGAGACCGCAATCAATACAGTTTTTTTGTAAAAATTCGGGTTTTAAAGTAGAACGCCACGAACCTGTTTTATTTGCTTGAGAAGTTTTAGATTTAGCAACTAATATACTAAACACTGTTAAACCCCTTTTTTACGGCATCAATATTCTTTTGCAATATTACTGGTTTATTCTCAAATCTAATAGTCACAGCCTTAATAATAGATTCTAAAGCTACCTCACCGGTTACTTTGGCAAAAGCACCTAGTAAAACAGTATTAGCAAAAGGCCTTCCGATTATTTCTAAAGCTATTTTTTCTGCGGCTAAAGAATAAATTTTAATATTATCAATATTGCCAATTTGAGTATCTTCCCGACAAGCAATTATAGCTTTGGCCCCATTTTTTAGGCCTTCTAAACATTTTTCACTAGATATTAGTGTCGGGTCTACTACTACAATATAATCTGGGCTATATATTTGAGAACGAAGACGGATAGGCTTATCATCAAAGCGTATAAAAGCATTCATCGGTGCACCCATACGGGCAGCGCCGAAATGCGGAAAAGCATAAGCATATTTATTCTCGTAAAATAAAGCTTCGCCTAAAATCGCCGCAGTAGTAATTGCTCCTTGTCCAGCACGTGCAAATATTTTTACTTCTCGCATAGAAAAAATGTTTATACCATAAATGATACAAAAAGCAAGTAAAAAAATAGATTAATTTTCAAGCCAGAACTCTTTAGCATTATTATTTTTTATTAATTTAGCTAAAACGTCTAATACTAAAGGGTCGTATTTAATGCCTCTATTTCTTTCTAATTCCGCAAAAGCAGCTTTTAAGCCTAAAGCTTCGCGGTAAGGGCGATGGTGCGTCATGGCTTCTAAGACATCGCTGACAGCTAAAATTTTAGCTTCGGCTAAAATTTCATGGCTTTTTAACTTTCTAGGATAACCTGAACCATCTAAGCGTTCATGATGCTGGTATATTATATCGGCGATAGGAAAAGGGAAAGTGATATTTTTTATAAGATTATAACAGTTTTTAGCATGTTCTTTTATAAAACTATATTCTAAATCGCTTAATTTTCCGGGTTTATTCAAAATATCTAAGGGAATACTTATTTTACCTAAATCGTGAAGTTCTCCGGCTAATTTCATCGATAGAATACGGTTTTCACTCCATCCCAAAGCTCTTGCTATTTCTTCAGCGATATTAGCAACATGACGTGTGTGGCTAAAGGTGTAAGGATCTCTCATCTCCAAAGCTTTACCTAACACTTCTAGGGCTTTTACAGCCATGGTTAAACGCTCTTTCTCTAAGCAAGCATAAGGAGTCATGTCCCTAGTTATGCCCATAGTACCGATAATTTTTCCGGATTTATCATGCATCGCTAATTTAGTAGTTATTACTTGATTAGTAGTCCCATTAGAAAGACGAGTTTTTTCAATCTTCCCTACTATCGGCTTACCGGTTTTTAAGACGTAATTATCGTCGGAAAACATTATTTTGGCATGTTTATAGGAAAAAAAATCAAAATCTGTCTTACCTAAAATTTCACTTTCTTTAAGACCGGTGCCTTTTATGTAAAATTTATTAACTTTTATTATACGATTTTTTCTATCTTTAAAGTATACGGCATCAGGTATATTATCAAAAAGATTTTGGAAAAAGTCTTTTTCGGATAACAATTTATTCTGTAATTGTTTTTGATAAGTTATATCTTGAACGATACCTTCAATACATTTAGCTTTATTTTTAGAATATACACAAGATGCGCTAATCATTACCCATAATTTTTCTCCGTTTTTCTTTCTAAAAATAGCCTCAAAAAGCTTAACATTTTTACGACGTTGTATCATTTCAAAAAATATACTTTTGTCTTTAGGGTTAGCAAATAAAGATTCCAACTCTTCTTTAACAAAATGCCATCGGGAAGGATAACCAAGCATTCGTACTAAAGCCGAGTTAGCGGCAGTAAATTTTTTTTCTGGAATTAAAGCGTAATTAAATATTCCTAGCTCTAAATTATCGGCCACAATGGCATTGAGAGAAAAAACTTTATCCATAATTTTATAATTATATCAATTTATAGG
>JAGOLA010000061.1 GCA_017994375.1 Candidatus Omnitrophota bacterium
GGCTAATTCAACGTGAACAAAATTTTAGTGCTACTAAAAAAGACGCAATAAAAGTTGCCTTAGACAGCTTTATTCGTTAGAATATAGACAAAGGAAAAAGAGAGATTTTAACAATAAAATGGGAAGATATAAAAAATTAGGCGATATCTTAATATCAGAGGGTATGCTTACCGAAAAGCAGCTTAAGGAAGCAGTCAATTTTCAGGAAAAAGAAGGTGGCAGATTAGGTGAGGCGTTAATCCGGTTAGGCTATATTAATGAAGAACAGATAGTAATAGCTTTAAGTAAACAATTAGGTCTACCTTACATATCTTATGAATCCGGAAAATTGAGGCCGATGCCGGACCAAAATTTAGAAGAACTTATGCCGCAGGATTTTGCTTTAAAGAATATTATTTTACCGCTTTCACGCAGTCTTAATTCTTTGACGGTAGTAATGTTTGATCCTTTAGATTTAATCTTAATCGATAATCTAAAGAAGATAACCGGTTGTGAGATAAATCCGGTGGTAGCTACCAAAGGCGACATCTTAAAAGCTATTGAGGATTTTTACGGTAAGGATAAGTTTTTCCGTGAAGCCTTAAATGAGGCCAGTGCAGTAGAACAAGCAGAAGGAGTAGAAGGGACAATAAAAGAGATATCTGCCGAAGAAACGGATTTAAGTTTAGACAAATTGATTGCTCAAGCCGAAGAAGCGCCGGTTGTAAAATTAGTAGACCTCCTCATTAGGCAAGCTATTGAAGAGAATGCTTCCGATATTCACGTAGAACCGCATTATAATAAATTGACCTTACGTTATCGAATAGATGGTATTTTATACGACATGCCTTCACCGGCTACCTCACTTTATTTGCCGATTGTTTCCAGAATAAAAATTCTTGCCAAGATGGATATAGCTGAAAAACGCCTGCCCCAAGATGGCGGTTTTATGGTTAAGATTAATGAACGCCTCATAGACTTGCGCGTATCTTCTCTACCTACAATTTACGGAGAGAGAGTATCTTTAAGAATCTTAGATAAGTCTCGTGTACCTTTAGATTTAACTAGGCTTGGGTTTTTATCTTCGGAATTAGTAGCTATGAGAAAAGAGATAGATGCCCCTTACGGACTAGTCTTGCTTACCGGACCTACCGGTAGCGGTAAATCTACTACTCTTTATGCGGTACTAAACGAAGTAAAGTCAACGGCTAAAAATATTCTTACCGCCGAAGATCCGGTGGAATATAGGTTAGAAGGTATAAACCAAGTTCAGGTAAAACCGGAAATCGGTTTAACATTCGCTAATAGTTTAAGATGTTTTTTACGTCAAGACCCGGATATAATTTTAGTAGGAGAAGTAAGAGACTTAGAGACTGCTGAAATGACTATTAGGGCTGCTTTGACTGGTCATTTAGTTTTTTCTACTCTTCATACTAATGATGCTCCTTCGGCTATAACTCGTTTAGTGGATATAGGTATTCCTAGCTATTTAGTTATTGCTTCGTTAAGATTAATTGTAGCCCAAAGGTTAGTCCGTAAACTTTGTCCGGATTGCAAAGAGCCGTATGAAATTAAAGGAGAAAATGTACCTGCAGGAATTAATTTAGCTTCACCGGTAATTTATAAAGCTAGAGGATGCGATAAGTGTAATTCTATCGGATATAAAGGCCGGACGGTTATTGCAGAAGTAATCCAAGTAGATGAAGAAATTAAAACAGCCATACATCGCGGTTTTACTTCTCGGCAGATTATGGAGATAGCCAAGAAGAAAGGGACACTTAGCCTTTTAGAAAGCGGAATAAAACGAGTTGAAGAAGGCATCACCTCTTTAGAAGAAGTTCTTTCGGTAGCTACAGGAAATTAATTTCTTTTTAAGCATGCCACTATATAGATACATCGCTAAAACAAAAGATTCTAAAACCGTTAAAGAAATAATAGACGCTGATTCACGAGAGCTATTAATAGCTAGGCTTAGAGCTAAAAATCTTTTTATAGTATCTATCGAAGAAATTGAAGATAAAGGAAAAGCCCTTTCTTTTTTCGCTAGATTAACTCATACTACTAGTCAGCATGGTGCCGTAAAAAAATCCGATTTAGCTTTTTTTGCCCGCAATCTTTCTACTATCCTTTCCAGCGGAGTTACGCTATTGAGAAGTTTAGAAATTCTTTCTTTTCAAGCCGAGAGTAAAAGATTAGAGAATATACTTAAGGAATGTAGCAACTATATTAAAGGAGGTTCTTCTTTAAGCGAAGCCATTGCTAATTATCAGGCCGTATTTTCACCTCTTTGGGTAGGAGTTATAAAAGTAGGAGAAGCTTCTGGTAATTTGCCTTTTGTATTAAATAAATTAGCTGATTATCTTGATTTGCGGATTGATTTTGAAAGAAAGTTAAAAAGTGCCCTTATTTATCCGGCTATTTTAACTGTTACCGCTACCATAGCAGTTTTAATATTTTTCAATTTCATTCTTCCTAAATTTTCTTATGTTTTTTCTCAATTTGACATAGAATTACCGGTATTGACTAAATTTGTCTTTGCGGCCAGTACTTTTTTTCAAAAAAATTTCCTTTTCATTGTAGCCGGAATGATATTTTTAGTAGTTGGATTTGCACGTTTGTCAAGAAATCCGGAATATAAAAAAGTTTGGGATAGGACAAAATTAAAATTACCTTTATTAGATAGATTAATTTTTCTTATTTATATAGAAAGATTTACTTCTACTATGTATATACTTCTTGATAGCGGTCTACCGATAGTCTATTCTTTAGAGGTAGCTTCTTCTAGCGTAGGTAATTATGTTTTAGAAGAAGGACTTATTAATGTAAAGGAGAAAGTTAAAGACGGCTCTTCTTTATCGGGTGAATTTAGCAAAATGAACATTTTCCCGTTATTACTTTCAGAAATGGCTAAAATCGGCGAAGAAACTGGAACTATGCCGCAAGTTTTTGATAAAATATCAGCTCATTATCAGAAAGAATTGACCGTAAAAGTAGAGAGGCTTATTTATGCTTTTGAGCCGGTTATGATAGTAATTATCGGTATAATTATCGGTTTTATAGTTATTTCTTTATTTTTACCGTTATTTAAAATTTCTACTCTTGGTGGCGGAGCATTCTAAAAAAACATTTTTAACTTGACTTAGAATTGGGAATTATGGTATAAGGAAGGTGAGTTTGGAGAAAGTGCATTATAATAAGAAAAGAGGAGGTGACTATGAAAAAGGGTTTTACGTTGATTGAATTAATCATCGTGGTGATTATCATCGGTATCTTGGCTGCTATTGGTTTGCCACAATTCTTTAAAGTTACAGAACGTGCTCGTGCCGCAGAGGGAGTAGCAATTTTAGGGTCTATGAGAGGAGCGCAAATACGTTATGCATCCGAACATACAGCAGGAACTACTACTGGTATTTTGAATGAACTTGATGTCGAGCATACTACTTTAAAGTTTTTTGGTACCCCAGTTGCTATTGGAAGCATAAATATAAGGACTAGTCCTTCTAGCGAAATAGCTAGTATTACAAGATTAGCCGGTGGTAGCTTTGGAACTTACACGCTTAATATCCAAGCAGATGGAGAGATTAATTGTACCGGAGGTACAGGTAATATCTGTACTACTTTAGGCTATTGATATTATAGCTAGATATTGATAAAATAAGTAGATGAAAAAGGGATTTACCCTTATAGAACTTTTAGTAGTTATAGTTATTATCGGTATTCTTGTTTCTTTATCAGTGCCGATGTATAGAAAAGCAGTGTTAAGAGGCCATGACAGAGAAGCAAAGGCGATGTTAAGATTAATTCAGGCGGCCGAGAAAGTTTATCGTTTAGAAGTTGGTTATTATGTTAATTGTAACAATTTTAGCGAGTGCAATGACCGTTTAGACTTAGACCTCTCGGGTACATCTTGGAATTACCGTGTAACCGATAATAGTGTAACTAATTTTTGTGCAAAGGCTAGTAACGGTGGAGGAGAATACCAGAATTGGTACATAAACTCTTCTACAGAAGAAGCTTCGCAAACCGTTTGCCCTTAATATTTATCTACTTAGCTTAGTAAAAATTTTGAAAAAATAAATTATGAGTAATAAAATTGCCCGTCACTAAACATGACGGGCAATTTTATTACAAAGCAATGGTTAGTATTTTAAAATGAATAAGAAAAGTGCTACCTTAATGGAAGTTTTAATAGGTTCAGTATTATTAGTATCAATATTTGCTACTCTTTTAGTAACTTTTGTTAGTGTAAGAAGGTATATCCGTCGTGCAAATAGGCGTTTAATCGCCGTAAATGGAGCAAGAAGCATACTAAATGTATTCTCTACCCAAATAGAAGCCAATTGGGATGAACCAGGAAAAGCGCTGACTATAGGTCATCATGATTTGGAAGGCGAAGGTGTTATTGATAATGAGGTTTATAGAGCTAGTTATGATGTTTACGGCACCAGTGGAAGTTATCGTCGTGTTGATATGCATATGGAATATCCGGATTAAGAGATATTTTTAATTTATTTTTTAAAAATTATAGCTATGAAAAAAGCGGTTACCTTGATGGAGTTGCTTATCGCCGTAGGATTACTTATGGTAGTAATTTTAGGGGCAACTTCTTTTCATTTTGCAAGTACTGAGTTTCTTTGGTCTTCTGAACGAAAAGCCGATATTTTGAATGAATTTACTCTTGTTTTAGAGAATCTTGATAAGAATATTAAGTTGGCCACAGGTGATATCGATAATCAAGGTATAAGCCTATCTCGAAGCGGAAATGTTTGGACCTTAATTGTACGTCAGGATCTAAGATCCGATATTAATGCTGCAGGAACGTTATGGGCTCCTTTACTTACTCCTTATAATTATAGTGATGATAGAAAAGTAAAATACGTATTTGATATTGACAACAATAGGGTAACTTTTCATATTTTGAATAATGGTGGTATGCAGGTTTTTGAAGAAAAGCTAACCGATCGTTTTGTTGACCCTGGTGGTGCGACTCCATTTAGAATTACTTTGGAAAGTGGAGGAGTTTATTTTGATAATTTCGCTTTACGCTATAATCCAAGGGGTGATGATCGTTTTTATGCGAATATAAGCTTAGCTTACGATCCCGGTGATGGAGCACCAAATGGTGTGATGTTTTTCTTTCCTCTTAGCCATTCACAAAGTTAACCTTATATAATTTGCAAAGAATTTTATTATAATTAAAAACACAATGAAGTTTTTAAATTATTTTTTTCTATTTATTATTTTTTTATTTTTGAGCGAACTCACTTTACAAGCAGCTCCATGCTATGGAACAAAACTGCCAGCTAAGGGCAAATTTTTTGGCGGTTTCCAAACCCATATTATTTTTGACCGTTACTTAGAGGAAAGCCGCGGTGAACTAAGGTCAACTCAAAACTTTTTCCAACTTTCCTGGGGTCTTTTGGATTGGTTAGCAATAGACTTAAAAGGCGGCGCTGGTAATTTAAAACAAAATCCTTCTAATCGCGATGAAATAGATTATAGCTCTTCTTTTGCTGGTGGTTATGGTTTTCGTTTAAGATTGCTTAACGCTGAAAAGACACGGTTAGTTTTTGGATTTCAACATATTAGCGTTCATCCTTATTCTACTCAATTAGAGGATACAAAAAATAAAGCAGTTTTAGATGATTGGCAAACCTCTTTTTTAGTTTCCTATGATTTTAGCAAGTTTACTCCTTATTTAGGTCTTAAACTTTCCCGGGTCGACTATATTCATTGGGTAGAAGAGAACCGTAAACGGGAAATGTCGGATTTAACTAAGACAATAGGTTTAGTCTGCGGTTTAGATATACCTTTCTCTAAAAATACCTGGTTTAATTTAGAAGGCCAATTTTTAGACAGTGAAGCCATAGCATTTGGTATCAATTTCGCATTTTAGCCTGCCAAAAATGTTCATAAAAGATAAAACAAAGGATTTACTTAATTATTTAGAAGATACTTCTAATATAAAAGGAACTGCCTCTTTACTTTATCTTCCCCAAGATAAACAAGAAGTTTCGTCGGTATTTCAAGAAATCACTCGAAAAAAAACTCCTCTTACTATTTCTTCCGGTCGTACCGGAACAACCGGAGGCTGTGTACCTTATGATGGCGCCATTATTTCTTCAGAAAAACTAAATAAAATTAACAATATCGATGTAGAAAAAAACATTATCGACTTAGAAAGTGGCGTTTCTTTAGAAAGTTTAGAAAAAGAAGTTAATAAATTAGGCTTAACCCTAAGTGCTTCTCCCACTGAATCTTTAGCACTTATCGGTGGGGCTATATCTACTTCGGCTTCGGGTGTCAGAGGGTTTGGCTATGGAAGTATAAGAAATTATGTGATAGAAATTGAAGTATTTTTGACTTCGGGAGAAATTATCCGAATAAAAAGAGGAGAATTTTTTTCACAAGGGCGTAATTTTGATTTTCAACTGAATAATAAAAGATTTATCTTTAAACTCCCTTCTTATAATTTACCTAAAGTTAAATCTCAAGCCGGATATTATATAAAAGACAATATGGATTTAATCGATTTATTTATTGGCAGCGAAGGCACTTTAGGATTTATTTTTTCCTCTAAAATTTTATTACAAAAAAAACCTTTTAATTTATTCGATGGATTATTATTCTTTTTAAGAGAAGAGGACGCTTTTACCTTTGTCGATACTATAAAAGAGTTAAAAAATAATATGGCTTTACGCCCGGTTTCTTTAGAATTTTTTGACAAGAATTCCCTAGAGTCATTAAAAGAACAATATACTTTTGTTCCCGAATCAGAAGCTGCTATTTACTTTGAGCAAGATGCCAAGGATGAAAAAGAATATAATTTCCTTATCGATAAATGGCAAAATCTGATAACGAAAAGCTCAGCTTTATTAGATAAGAGTATTTTTGCCGATACTTTAGCTTTACGGAAAAAAGTGTTTGAGTTCCGGCACTCTTTACCTCAAATGATAAACGAATATTTAAGGCAAAATAAACAATTAAAAGCAGCTACCGATATCGCAGTTCCTGATTCTAAGTTTAGTCAAATGTATACTTTTTATAAGAAGATTGCCGTGGAATCAGGGATAAATTATCTTAATTTTGGTCATATCGGAGAGTCTCACCTTCACTTTAATTTTCTTCCTCGTAATATTAAAGAAGCCGAAAAGGCCAAGGAATATTTAAGAATTTTTTGTCAGAAGGCAGTTTCTTTAGGCGGAACGATTTCTGCCGAACATGGAATAGGAAAAATAAAAAAGTCTTATCTAGATTTAATGTACGATAAAGAGCAAATTCAGCAAATGGCTACCTTAAAGAAGTACTTTGATCCCTATTGTTTGTTAGGATTAGATAACATTTTCGATAAAAAACTACTTAAGCAGCCATCTGCGTAAAAGAAAATGAAAAAAGAAATCGATGTAGTCGCCGCTTTAATTAAGAATAAGGAGAAAATACTATTATGTCAGCGAAAAAAAGATGATAGTTATGGCGGACTTTGGGAGTTTCCAGGCGGTAGCGTGGAGGAAGGAGAGAATTTATCTTTCGCAATTAAACGGGAGATAAAAGAAGAATTAGATTTAGCTATTGAAGCTGTCCGTTTAATAAATGATTTTACCGACGAAAGCAAAGATTTAAAAATAAAAGTTTTTCTTTTCTTTTGTGTAATTAAATCCGGCGAGCCAAAAACTATAGAGTGCCAGAATTTTATTTTTTTTACCTTGGACCAAATAAGGCATCTTGATTTAGCACCGGTAGATAAGAAAATATTCGATTATATAAAATCTCGGAATATTTAAAAACGGATAATTTCTTATATAGTAGTTTTGATTTAAAAAGTTTTTAGTATAATATTATCAATGCTTAACAGAGAAAGGATAATATCCGGCAGTATTCTAATTTTATTGGCTTTTTCTTTTATTATATATTTTGGAGCTTTTCAGTTTACCTCGCCGACTTTTTTCGGCATCGACGATTATTATCATATTGCGGTAGCAAATTTCATAAAAAATTACGGGCCTAAATACGAATTTCGCTGGGCACAACTCTCTACTTTCAAAGATTTATTTTCGGATAAAGATTTTCTTTTCCATATTCTTATAATTCCCTT
>JAGOLA010000062.1 GCA_017994375.1 Candidatus Omnitrophota bacterium
CTATGTGATAATCATTGTCTAAAAAACTCTCTATTGACGATGAGTCATTGTTAACTTCAATTATTTTCTTATAAAAATAAAGATCTGGTCCTTGTCTATACCTTTTATTAAATTCAACTAAATCATTTTTTTCTAAAAGTATTTTTTTGATAACCTCAAACTTATCTTTTATCATTTATATTCCTCTTTTTTAAAGCCTCTTCAGCTTATCTCTTAGCTCGCCTTTCTTCTAAACATTATTAAAGGTATCTTTAAAAACTTAAGTGATTTATTATTTATAAAATACTCGGGGTACTATAATTTATTTATTCAACGCTTATAAAAAATCTTCTCCAATCACCTTTATCCCAAATCTCTTTCTTTATACCCATTTCCTTATCTTTTATATACCTAATTTTTCTACCAGTAAAATGGTCTATAGAAAGCATCTCATTTCCTTGAAAAATATGCTCGAATCTTTTTACACCTGTTGGGAAAAAGGTTTTCCAACAAGTTAAAGCTGCAAAAATAACTACGAATATTGCTAGCAATAAATTAACTTTACTTAAACGAAGCATGCGTTCATTATTTCTCCTTATCAACTCTGCTTTAACTATTTTATATTGGTCTGGAGGAGTAACACCATAGCCCTTCCCCCACCCGTCTACATAATTCCTTAACCAATGGAATATTTCTTTATCAGTAAAATCTACTATATTTTTAATTTTGGGTAAATTAGAAATGTCGTCTTGTTTCTTTATTCCACTTCTTCTTAACCAACTAAATAACGATTTAACTTTATTTTTTATATCGAGTTTTTCTCTCATCATTCTTTATCAAAAAATACTATTACTATAAAAGAATCTTAAGCAGTACTTATCTAAAAGTATCTTTTCCTCCGGAAAGTTATATATTTTCCTCTAACTTAAACTCAAAATTCTTGCATTTCGCACAAATTTCATATTCTTTTTCAAATTCCATTTCTGGTACTGGCTCTCCAGGTTTAAGTGGTTTTATTTCGTAGTAACCTATTACTTGAGGATCGCAAAGCGAACTAAAAGCATTCTTGCAACTTAAAGTGTCCCTTTCAAGATGCATATTTTTTATTTCTACCCAAGATTTACTAACATATTTAGGCAATCTTAAAATCATTTTGTCTAAGAGCGGATCCGGACCAATTATGAATATATTAGTTTTACTGCTCCCCATTAACATTATCTTGATATCATTATCTCTCTTTATCACGGGTTGCATCCTTAAGTCTTTAAATTTTTCGAGTTTAAAATTATCTAAATCTGGCATGATCTGAATTTTATCTAGATGACTGTATCCCTGAGTTGCCGCACAGGCTCTCCATCTTATTTCTGAATAATTACTAAATTGTCCAAACATATTATTATCCTCCTAGATTAATCAAGAGCTATCTTGCTGGTAGAAAATCCCAATTGTTTTCATATTCCTCAACTGTCGGAGTCGGAATTGGATACTTTTCCTCTTTCAATCCTATACGGAATGTACGCATTTTATTGCTACGACTATGAGTCTCTTTTTCATCTAACCAAAGCTTATGTTGTCTTTTTACATATTGGGCTACGACTTTACTAGGTACTATAAAATATCTAAATGACTGACCTTCTTTATTAATATTAACAAAACAATAGAAAAGATTCGGTTCTTTGATATGCTCGTGCTTTTCGTTCATCGGCCAAGCGCTAATATATTTTCCAAACAGCTTTGACGATCCGCCAGCACTTTGACTGCTCATATAGTTTGTTTTAACCTCCACTTTAAACATATCACCGGTTTCGGGATCAGAAACTAGGATATCAACACTCTTAGTTCGGCCAATAGTCATATTTGCATCATATCCTCGCAACGCCAACTGCGATAATACGGCAAACTCACCTGCCAAAGATACAGAGTTTTTATTTAAATTTCTGCTCTTTATCCTTCTTCCCTTAACTTTTCTCGCTTTCAAAAAATTCCGTTGTATTTCTTTGTTAGACATATTTTATCGCCTTATTTCTTAGTACCTATTGTAACTTGTTTCAGAGCTTTTTCAATGTTTGCTAAATCCTACTCCTTCACCGCAAAACTTGCATGTGCTATTGCAATTACCTTCTTGTCATAAGAAGATGTATCGTGATTACCATACCAAGATACATCATAAGAATTAGCCGGATTTATCTGAAATTGGCCCATTCTTGCAGAACGTATAGCCCCAATTTTATTTCCGGTTGAAGCAGCCATTTTCTCAGCCCTGGCTTTAGCGTTTTCAGTAGCCTTTGCTAGCATCTCTATTTTAAGTTCTGGAAGCTTAGTATAAAAGTATTGAGGTAAATCTGAGATAAACTGTATATCTTGATCCAGAAGCTCGGTGGATTGACGAGATATGTTTGTTATCTTATTAACATCGCATGAACGTACTTCAACTGTTTGGCCAACAAGGTATCCTTCTATCTCATTAGTATCATTTCCTTTTTCATTCTTTTTATATAAAGTCTCTGTTCCAACTTGTGAAACTATTATTTCATCATCTTTAATCCCTTTAGAAAGTAAATATTTTTTTACCTTTGTAAGATCATCTTGAAGTTTAACGTAAGCTTCTTTCAATTTTGGGCTTCTCCTGGTAAATCCTGACTTCCAAACAATATAATCAGATACAATATCTTTCTCAGCAGAGCCAGTTACTTCAATAACTTCCTCGGTCAATCTTTTAACTTGAATAACACCCTTGGATAAAATCATCGTTGAAAAAACAGTTGCTCCAGCAATACATAAACCTAAGATGATGATTTGTACATTCTTTAAACCACTCAAGCTCCCCATGCAACACCTCCTTGCTTAAAGTATAAGGATATACACCGAAAACAAACCTTTTGTAATCGATTAAAAAGCTCTACCAATATTGTTTATAATTTCAGAGTGATTTTGAGCAGAATCTAGCAAGCATGCCTCTGGATTAAGCGTGATTTAAATACCATCGGAAAGCTACGCGAGCTTTTCTTCCACAATTTCAGATTTTGATTTTACCCACATCAATTTTATTCCTAAAATATCCATTTGCGGCCTAACATTCTTTAAAACACCTTTCATATATTTATCTTCCGGAAGGGCTATGGCAAAAGAAGCCTTGGGGTTCTTTGTCCTTTCTTCTAGGATTTTGATAATAGCTGCTCCAAAATGTATTTTTATCTGTCCACTGTCAAATTTATTACGTTTAGTATTTTTAGCGTTTCCCTTAGCACCTTTAGCTTCAACAATTAACTTTTTCCCATTCTTTTCTGCTAAAATGTCTAACCCCCTTTGTTGCCCCAATGAAAAACTAAGAATAGTCCATCCTTGCTGCTTAAGCCAATACATTACATCTTTTATAACCTGATCTTCAGTTTTTTTTACCATCTTTCCTCCTAAAAATAAAAAATCCTTCGCCATTTCTAGCGAAGGTTTTCTTTCTTTTAACGTCCTGGATTTAGCCCTTCCAACTCGGGACTCTTGCCTAAATTTGAATTAATTTTAACTCCTTTTTAGTATTTTGTCAAGAGAATTGATACTAATTAGGTTGGGTAGTACTAGATAAATTCTGTTTATTTATAGAAAACACACAAAAACTGCATTAGTACCGACATCTCAGATAAAACCGCATCGAATTTCTTATCTTTTTTTAAGTATTCTTTATAAGCTTCTTCTCCGGCTACTAATTGATACTTTTTCTTTTTAAAATCCCATTCAAACTTAATCCGGGTTTTATTTGGAGCTCTTGTAGATAAAACTGTAAAAGTTTTTTTAAGATGCTCGGCTAGCTCTCTTTCATCTTGGCCAGTTTTTCGGCAATGTTTAAGAATATATTTCTCATGAAGGTAACTTATATAATCCGTTATCATCTCATCCTCGGTGACTGGCTTATAGGAAGAAGGTAATAAATCATCTATGGTCTTTTTCTCATGAACGAATCTATGGTATTGAGTTATTTTGTTTTCAGAAATCCAGTTATCTATATCTTTCCTGCGAAAAATAACTTTTCCGTTGGGTAACTTGGAAAAAGGCATCTTTTCTCCTCTAACCCAACTCTCTATAGTGTTAACTTGTATCCGTAAATATTCAGCTACTTCTTTTATATTAAAAACTTTCCGGTCGGTCTTTTTGATTAAAGATGCTTCCTGGAGGGATTTTTGATCTAAGAATTCATTGCAGTACCTACATTTGATTGCTTCTTCTTGAATCTCTTCGGCACAGAAAGGACATCTTTTCATAAATTAATAAAAACTCTTCAGTAGGCTTTGCTCAATATCTTTTTCAAATTAATCGCCGTTATATTGATTATTATCAAAGGGAGGGCTGGATTTCTATTAAGGCATCTTCAAGGTTCTGGATAGCTTCTTTCAGGACTTTGGCGTTAAAGCCACTTTTATATATGCCGATTTCTAAGAATAAAGAAGATGTTTCTTCTTCTTGCTTTTCTACACCTATGGTTATAAGCCTGTCAGAACAAATCTTAAATATCTCATAGAAGCGTTCTTTAAAATCAGGGGTATACTTATTAAACTCAATTAGCTCTCCAATCCTAAAGCCCGAATCCTCCCAGCCTTTATAGATATAGCAAATATCTTGATCATCTCTATAGATATCAAAATAAAGCTCTAGATTATTGTCAGAGGTAAAATTCTTTAGCTCTAGCTTTAGCTTCTTAGAGCAATTCTCTAGTAACTTTATGTTCTTTTGCTGATCTGTGGTATTTTTAAGAGGCTGCTTTATTCTGTTTCTAAACCTATCATGAGGAAAATCAAACCGCCTAATCATCTTAACTTAGTTAAAGCGTAAATAGTTCTTTATCTTTTAGGATTTTTACCCGCTTAAATAATTCTCTATACCTATCAGCATAAAAAGTATGTATCGGTATTAGTACTTTGGGATTAAGGGCCTTGGCAAACCTTTTTAGATCCTCTGGTTTAGCATGGCCGCTAGAATGGACTTTTGCAATAACTAATTTATTCTCTTTACAAAAATCTCTAAACTTAGCGGTCAAATACCCTTCCCAGAGAGAATAAATAACTTTTGCTCCTTTATAGTTTTTTAGTTTCTTTAGGATGTGGGGAAAGAGTGAGTTATAACGGCTAAGGAAAAGTATCTTCTGCTTACTATTATTAATTTCTTTAAAATCGATTTTATTAGTTTTATAACGGTAAAGGGTTTTAAGTGATTCTTTATCAGCTAAGATCTTACCTTGCCTAAAATGAAACTTAAGGCGGATATTATTCCAGTTAAACTGGGGTATGCCTTTTGAAATAGAACTTAAGCGTTCAAGAATATAAGCAGTATAAACATCGATTACGAATATAGAGTTAGTCTCAAGACAGGCCTTATAAGCTGAAACTATCCGGTCAATATTCTGGGAAGATACGAATAAGAAGGTAATATTATCTGCTTTCCTTAAAATCTCGGCTATCCGTTTTTGGACTACTAACTCATTGGGATATCCTTTATCATCTCTACCTAAAGATGTTCCTTCCATTAAAAGACAATCGACATCTTGAGGCGGATTTTTAATGATTTTATTGAATAAGCAGCTTTTTCGGCCATGGCCTCGAAAATCTCCGGAGTAAAAGAGTCTTTTGCCATCAGCTTCTATTAGAAAAGCCCGAGCATCAAAGGCCGAGTGATCTACTAGATAGGGTGTAACTTTTATATCACCGATAGAAAAGGTAGTTTCGTTATTAATTATCCTAGAGTTAAAAGCTGATACTTTAATAGGCGTAAAGTCGCTGGAAATCTCAATTAGCTCTTTTACGCCTTGGCTTAGATAGACCGGGATATCAGGATGTAGATAATTTAAAAGGCCGTAATGGTCAGGATGCGAGTGAGAAATAAGTAGAGCATCTATTTCTTTTGGTTCGCCTTTATATAGGCCTTTTATATCGGGAAGGATTTCTAGTTTTTTAAGCTCTGCTATGGATTTTCCGGTAAGTATTTTAGAATCGAAAGGTTCTTTGCTTTTACTAACTAAAGGAAGGCCAAAATCTAGAAGAATTCTTGTTCTACTTGTCGCTAACTCTACACAGCTACCGCCGATTTCTTGAGTGCCGCGGTGGATTATAAGCTTCATAACTTAATTGAAGAAACATTGTATTCTAGCAGAAAAATTTCTACACCTAGTTTTTTAATGAGTTCTGTTAACTTAGGTTTTTTGGTTAACTCTTCTTTTGCTTCATAATAAGCTGAAGCTCCTTTCATTAATAAAACAGCTTTTTTTATATCTTCTTTAGTCAAGTTCCTAAATTTTTCAAATGATTTCAAGAATTTATCTTTATTAAGCTGACAATAATAAGTAGTTATTTCTAATACCGATCGTAATAAAGTTTCCTTATTATTTGAATATTTTAATTCTATGATATAAGAAACTGGTAAATTATCATGTTTATAGCTAACCAAGTCAATTTTACCAGCTTTGTCACTTTTTTTATTTTTTAAAGGGATTTGAAAATCCAGGATTTCTCCTAAGCGTTCTAATTTAAGCCAAACTAAACTTTTTGCAAAATTTTCTTCTTCCCGATTAGTTTTAGACCTAGAAACTTGCTTTTGATGAGAATCAACATGATAGTTTGGCCTTCCTATTGGCTTTATCTCCTCTCTCATTAATTTTTCAATTCCTAAATCTAATAACTCGGCTGAGATTACTTCAGAATACTCTTCTTTTGCACCTAAGACTTTTCCGCTCCAATTAATACATTTGGCATTATATAGCTGGTAAAGATGCTGTAGAGATTTATGAAGTTCTGCGATAGTTTTTTCTTTTGAATATTTTCTCATTGTCTATTTCTAAAAACAAAAATTTTCTCTAATTTCAATTTCCAATTCTACACCTTACTATAGTTAGGTGTCAATAAATAAAAGACCGTACCATAATACGGTGTTATGGAAATCTCAATACGGTTACGTGTTGGTAAAAAGATCAGGGAGTTACGTAAGAAGTGCAGATTGACACAAGAAAAACTTGCAGAGCTAGCTGAGATTGATTATAAGTATCTGCAGCGCATAGAAGGGAAAAAACCACCTAACATTAAGCTTGAAACTATTGCTAAGTTAGCAAAAACTCTTAAAGTCTCTCCTTCCGCGTTGCTTGAACCTTAAACTCACCCTCTTACGTTCCCACTAGGGTAGGATATATCCATAGAAAGAAGATATAGTCAAGTTATATAGATAAATTGTATTACTTGCTATAAACTACATTCTATATAAGAACTGTGGAAAGCAGGTATTATCTATAGCAAGACGACTTGCCATCTCAAGAGCGTCAAGCGCATCATCGTGACTACCTTTAGGGTAATACTTCATCTCTTCGATAAGCGCTCTATTACGCCGCGACAATTGAATCCTCCCGCTCATAATCATAGGTTGAAGCCATTCTATGCGAAGCTGCTTATTGTAAGTATTCTTTATTGCTCTTAGTGGAAGATCACATTTTGTTTCCTCAGCCCGCTTCATAAGTTCTTCTAGCATGAGACTCTGAAATTGATTTGATTCAAAACCAAACCTGGTATATTGTCGTATCTTGCTATATTCTAAGATGGTATTCATTGTCCTTTCTGGTGTTCTTCTGGCAACATCTACGTCGAGAACATAAATTATCCTCGTTATATCATCCACGGCAACGGTCACTATTGCCGAGAAATCGCTAGATTCTCTGTTGCTTACGCTCGGATCACAAGCTCCGTATATAAGTAGATGCCCGCCTCTTCTTCTTATCAGTTCCTCTTCTGTCTTATACTCATCGTCCCAGAAACGAATATTATTTATATTAAATGGGCAATTACGATCGTTGAAAGGCTCGTTTTGGAGTTCACTATCAAAACTTATAGGCCCTTCCTGTTCCCGTATTAGCATTAAATCGTAGTAACTTCTGTGTTCAGGCCATAAAAGTTTGATACCTTTAAGCATTTCTTCTTTGTTGACCTCAAAGAATCTTTTTGCTGTGTCTGGGCCGAATCCACCGT
>JAGOLA010000063.1 GCA_017994375.1 Candidatus Omnitrophota bacterium
AGCCTAAATAGCGTATCTCTTCGGAAAAATTTTTGAATAAATCTTCTTTAGTCAGAAAAGGTGCTATTTTGCGCGTAACATCATAAAATAAGAAATACTCGGAGATTAAATCCTCGAATTTTTCTACTTCCCGTTGTAAATTATTTTCCTCTCTTTCTAAAGAAGCGTTCTTTTTAGCTAATTTTTCTATATTTTCGTAAAGACAGCGCCTTAAATTGGCCAAAGAAGTCTTTTCAAACATCATAAGAAACGTCAACACTATTAAAGTTATTATTATTACGAAAAACATAATTTATTTTTGCCTTTCTTTTTGGCTTCGTACATTAAAGAGTCGGCCTTATTAACTAATTCTAAACCGGTAACTCCATCGGCGGGATAAAAAGTCGCCCCTAAAGATACCGTAAATTTTATCTTGCGTTGACGAAAAATAATAGAATCTGTTTCTACTGTTCTACGAATTCTTTCGGCAGAAAGTAAAATTTCTTCCTTAGTACCACCTTTGGTAAGGATAATGAATTCCTCACCGCCAAAACGGGAAATAATGCCATTATCCCCTACGCTATCTGACAAAATTCTTGCTAATTTTTGTAAAACGATATCTCCAACCATATGGCCATAAACGTCATTTATCTTTTTAAAATTATCGATATCCAACATAATTACACTCAATAACGCTTTGGAAACCGAGGTTTTATCTATTGCTTCTTTTAAACTCTGGAAAAAATAATCTTTGACGAAAAGGCCGGTAAGAGAGTCTGTTATAGCTAAAGCTTGAGCTTTTTTAAAGAGGTTTGCTCTCTCTAATACCACTACGCCAAGATCACAAACATTACGTAAAATACGCGAATCATCCAAGGTAAAGCGTAACGGCATGGCACTTTCTAATCTAACCATGCCTAAAAAACGATATTCTATAGAAAGCGGGCTCAAAACAAAGGAGTTCATTCCTCTACTAGTATAAGCAATTACTCTATTGCAATCAAAACGAAAATCTTTAGTTAAATCTTCTATCAATAAGGAACGGTTATGCTGCAAAACCCATTTATCCAAAACATCGCCTGTTTTTTCTTCTATTATGATATTTTTCTGCTTATAAGAACGCATTAGAATTAAAGAATCGGCTTCTCTATCGAAGTTGAAAAGGAGAATATTATCGGCCTGCGGAAATAAATTAGTCAAAGTTTTTATAAGAAAATCGAAAATCTCATCCGGTTCTATTAACTCAATTAATTTTTGTGAGACTTCGAATAAAGAAGATACGCGTTGATACTTAGAAGGCAGAATATTTAGCAGGTTCTTTTTCTGTTCGATACTCTCTGTTATAACATTTATGCGCTCTTGTAATAATTCCGTTTCTGCGGATAGCTTAATACGAAGTTTTTCTTTCGATTTATAAAAGAATATGAACATAATAGCAGAAATAAATAAAATCAATAGGGTAAGATACCCGCTTATTATGTCATTAAAAAAAGAGATAAAAGAAGTGGCTAACAATAGAAATAAAATTGTGGGAACTATATAATTATACAATGGAATATTCGGTAGAAGGGTCAAAAAAATGGACCTTCTCCATATTAAAGACAATTTCAACCATACTCCCTATCGAAGGTTTATTAGCGGCGTCAACTACAGCAATCAGGGTATGTTTACCGGTAGAAAGATAAAGATAGTTTTCTGCGCCCATAGTTTCT
Organism: Candidatus Omnitrophota bacterium; assembly: GCA_017994375.1. Taxonomy (GTDB): domain Bacteria; phylum Omnitrophota; class Gorgyraeia; order Duberdicusellales; family 4484-171; genus JAGOLA01. The sequence continues at coordinate 1,692 of JAGOLA010000063.1, forward strand.
ACTACATCGCATAAAACCATTAAAGTATTATCGGGAGTAGCATAAGATGCAAAAATCTTATCATGGATATTTTCAGGCCGGATGCCAAAGATAACTTTTTTACCAACATAATTATTTAAGGGTTGGTGCATCTGCTCCAATATCTTGACCTTAAAAGATCCTTCGTCAAAATAAAGACTACCGTCTTTTTTAACAATAATTCCGTTCATAAAATTCATCGGCGGAGAACCTATGAAACCGGCTACGAATTTATCGGCCGGTTTATTATATATCGTTAAAGGATCGGCAAATTGCTTAATTATACCATCTTTCATGACCGCAATACGGTCACCTAAAGTCATAGCTTCTATTTGATCGTGGGTAACATAAATCATGGTAGTTTGAATACGCAAATGCAATTTGTGCAGCTCTGTCCGCATTTGAACACGTAGCTTAGCGTCTAAATTACTTAATGGTTCGTCAAAGAGAAATACCTGGGGCTTCCTGACGATTGCTCTTCCCAATGCTACTCTTTGGCACTCACCACCGGAAATTTCTCGCGGCTTTCTTTGTAATAAATTTTCTAACCCTAAAATAGCAGCTGCTTCATTGACTCGTACATCGATATCTCTCTTGGAGTAGTTACGCAGCTTTAAGGCAAAAGCCATATTTTGATAAACATTCATATGGGGATAAAGAGCGTAATTCTGAAAAACCATAGCGATATTTCTATCACGGGCAGGAACGTTATTGACTCTTTGGTTGGCGATGTAAATGTCACCTTTGGTAATTTCTTCTAAACCGGCAAGCAACCGTAAAGTGGTAGATTTACCGCAACCGGAAGGACCAACTAATACAATAAATTCTTTATCTCTTACTTCTAGGTCGATATCTTTAACTACGGCAACATCACCTTCATAAATTTTACGTAATTTTTTAAAAGTAACGCTGGCCATAAGTTAAAATTTTATTAATCCAATAATGGCATATCAAGTTAAATAATACAGTAACTTCGAAAGCATATCTTTTAAATCTTTCCTATTAACAACCATATCAATAAGGCCATGTTTCAAGTTAAACTCTGAAGTCTGGAACCCCCTCGGTAACTCCTCTTTAATAGTTTGTTTTATTACCCTTGGCCCGGTAAACCCGATCAAAGCCTCTGGTTCAGCTATGGTCACATCGCCTAAGCCGGCAAAAGAAGCCATAACGCCTGCCATAGTAGGATTAGTTAAAACTGAAATAAAAGGTATATTATTTTTTTTAAGCAGCATTAAGGCTCCACAGGTTTTAGCCATTTGCATAAGGCTAAGCATACCTTCATACATTCTAGCCCCTCCTCCAGAACCGGAAATTAAGATAAGAGGTTTGTGTTTATCTAAAGCTAGCTCTGCAAGACGGGTTATTTTTTCTCCGACGGCAGACCCCATCGAACCCATAATAAAACGCGAATCAGTAACGCCCAAAGCTATCGGCCGGTTATCCAGGTTAGCTTCGCCTACTACGGCTGCTTCTTTTAAGCTAGTAGTTTTGATAGCTTCTTCTAACTTTTCACGATAAGTCTTGGGGCCGGCAAAATTTATCGGGTCAGAAGAGGTAATATTTTGAGCAATTTCCACAAAGGTATCTTTATCGCAAGTTAAATTTATTCTTTCCCAACAACCTAACGAAAAATGATAATTACATTTTGGACAAACATAAAGGGTCTCATGTAATATCTTTTTAAAAATCAAATAAGAGCATCTCGAACACTTATCCCATAAACCGTCCGGTATATCACGCTGCTTTTTCTTTAAACCATAGCTAAAAGGTTTTTTAAATATTCTCATTATTTGCTCCCTTTATAGCACGAATTCTCACAAATAAAAACGAATTAACACAAATAATTCGTGAAAATTTGTCTCTAATTCGTGTATATTCGTGTATAAAATTCGTATCTATTCGTGTTTAACAAACTTCCTCATGACTATACCCGATAGCACTTTAGGATAAAAATAAGTCGATTTTTGCGGAAATTTTAAGCCTTTACGGGAAATGTTAACCACCGAATCTAAAGATGCTGCCCGTAAAAAAAAGACAGTTTTGTTATTATCGGCCATTTTGCAAGCTTCTTTAAAATCATGGGAATAATCTATATTACCAGAAATTTTAAATAAAGGTAATACTAATTGATGAAAAGCATAGACGTCTAAACCCGTTAAATCCTTGTTAGGAAGAGTCTTCAGAAAGGATGGGTCTTTTAACCTCAAAAAATAGGTTCCTTTTCTATGGTAAAGACCTAAACAAAATTCTTTTGCCGCAGCTAATTGCTTTTTAAGATTAACCGGATTAAGCTCTCTTACCGTAAAATACTTCTTAAGCTTATCGAAAAAGACTTTATCTTTATCGTTAATTTTTACTATTCGGTGGGTCGGCAAAATAATTAATCCTTTTTGACAATCGGTTATATAAGCTAAAATATATTCTAAGTTTTTAAACCGGCCCTTATTCTTTTTATAATAATTATAGGATATTTCAAAACGATGGTGGCCGTCAGCAATTACTAATTCATTCTTTTCTAAATCACGGCGGATAAGATCGATTTGTTTTTTATCGCTAATTACCCAGACGGTATTTAGGTTTTTTTCATCGTCCTTAAATTTAAGGAAGGGCCTTTTTCTACGGTAAATATTATAAAATTTTTCTAATACCGAAAGCTTCTCGGAAGCTATAACAAAAATCGGACTTAAATTAGCTTCTACGGCCTCGATAATCTTGCGACGGTCTTCCTTAGGTTTTTCCAAAGTATTTTCATGGGGAAAAATCTTTTTTCCGTCCATTTTAAGAAGCGAAAGCATACCGAAACGTTTAAATTTCTTTCCGTCAATATTAAATCTTTGCTCATAAAGATACAGACTGTCTTTATTATTTTCGACTAGTATTTTATCTTTTGACCATTTAGTTAAAGTCTTGGCAATTTTTATATAATCATAATCATCAGCTACAAGAATATGGGAAAAATTATAAGAAGAGCGCTTCCTTAATTGTGATAACTTTCCTTTATCTATTATGTCATAGGGGGGACAAACTAAACGAGAGTAGGTTTTGATAAAATTCTCATTATAATGCGTGGCTTTAAAGGGCCTAATGGCGTGCAACATGTAATTTAGGTATTTTTGTTATTTTTTTGGTTACATTCTTTGTGGTGACAACCATCGCATTGCTTATCGGCAGTCTTTTTAGGGCTCTCTTTTGAACTGCTCGAAACTCTACTTTTTTTATAATCGGTAGCGTAGAAACCGCTACCTTTAAAAATCAACCCCGAACCGGTGCTGATTACCCGTTTAACTTTGCCTTTACACTTTTCACACTGCTTAAGAGGCAAATCACTCATTTTTTGAAAAGCTTCAAAATGGTGACCACAATCTAAACACTCATATTCATAAGTCGGCATTTTTCATCCCTTTATTCGTTACGAATTTTACTCCACTCCTCAATAATCTTTCTCTCACGGAAAGAAAGTCTCTTTGGTACTTCTACTTCTATTTCTGCTAACTCATCTCCTATACGTTTGGTACGTAAATTCATCATACCTTTATTTTTAAGCCTGAAAATAGTGTTGGGTTGTGTTCCAGCCGGTACTTTCATTTTAACTTTGCCGTCTAAAGTCGGAACTTCGATTTCTCCTCCTAAAATTGCCTTAATAATACTTATATTTACTTTACAGCGGATATGATCGCCTTCGCGAATAAAAAAAGCATGGGGCCTAACAGCAATATGGATATATAAATCTCCTCTGCCGCCAATGCCATAGTTTCCTTCTTCCTTTAATCTTAAAACCGAACCATTATCAACCCCACGAGGTATATTGACTTTAAGATCTTTTTTAGCTTTTATTCTTCCGACACCAGAACAATTACGGCAGGGATTTTTGGTAATTTTACCCTCGCCGTTACAAGTAGGGCAAGTTTGAGCAAAACTTATAAAACCTAGACCGCTACGGACTGCTCCTTGGCCGTTACAGGTAGTACACTTTACTTTAGAAGAACCGGGTTCGACTCCACTTCCATTACAAGCTGTGCAGTTATCATAACGCCAAAAAGAAACCGATTTTTCGATACCGGTATTAGCATCTTCTAAGTTTATAGCTACCTCTAATTGAATATCTTCGCCTTTTCGCTGGCGGGACCGATAAGAGGTACGGCTTGTTCTTCCAAAACCAAAATCAGAGAAAAAATGGTCAAAAATATCCCCAAAACCGCTCTCGCCGAAAATATCGGAGAAATTAGCATTTCGGAAAATATCTTCAGTGCTATAACGGGAATCTATTCCGGCATGGCCGTATTGATCATAAAGCTTTTTCTTTTCGGGATCGCTTAATACCGCGTAAGCTTCGGAAATTTCCTTAAATTTCTCTTCTGCTTCCTTTTTTTGTTCGGTCGGAACTCGATCCGGATGGTGTCTTAAAGCTAATTGGCGGTAGGCTTTTTTAACTTCGTCAACAGAAGCTCCTTTCTGCAACCCCAAAATTTCGTAATAATCTTTAGCTGTACTCATCATATTTAGCGTACAGCGTACAGCGAATAGCGTATAGAAGATAGATTGCTATCCGCTATACGCTAGACGCTAAACGCTATTTATTTTCGTCTTCTTCCTTATATTCGGCATCGACTACTTCGGCATCTTTAGCTTTATCTTCGGATTCCTTTTCGGCTTTAGGGCTATCTTGCTGAGGACTGCTTTGTTTTTGAGACTCGGCGGTGGCTTTATAAATTTGTTCAGCTAATTTATGCGAAGCTGCAGTTAAATCATCGATCCCTTTTTGTATTTCCTGTACAGTAGCTTGTTCTCTTTTCAAAATTTCTTTTAAAGATTCTAGTTTATCCTGAATAGCTTTTTTATCACTATCCGAAACTTTATCGCCGTAATCCTTTAAAGATTTCTCGGTAGAATATACCAAAGTATCGGCTCTATTATGTATTTCGGCTTTCTCTTTTCTTTTTTTATCTTCTTCGGCATACTTCTCGGCTTCTTTAACCATCTTTTGAATTTCTTCTTCGGAAAGCTTATCCGGAGCTGTTATGCGTATCGATTGTTCTTTTCCGGTACCTTTATCTTTAGCGGTAACATGCACAATACCGTTACGGTCAATATCAAAAGTAACTTCTATTTGCGGCACTCCTCTGGGAGCAGGCGGTATGCCAATTAAGTCAAAGCGGCCTAATTCGGTATTATCATTAGCCATTTGCCGCTCTCCCTGTAAAACCCTAATAGTTACCGCAGTCTGGCTATCATCAGCAGTAGAAAAAATTTGGCTTTTTCTAGTAGGTATAGTAGTATTTCTGTCAATAAGCTTAGTAAATACTCCTCCTAGGGTTTCTATACCTAAAGATAAAGGAGTAACATCTAAAAGAAGCACATCTTTAGTGTCTCCTTTAATTATAGAAGCCTGAACTGCTGCCCCCATAGAAACGCACTCCATCGGGTCAACTCCTCTTTCGATTTTCTTACCGACATAATCTTCTACGAATTTCTGGACTATCGGCATTCTGGTAGGGCCACCAACCATTATTATCTTATCAATATCTGAAGGGCTAAGTTTAGCATCACTAAAAGCCTGTTTCATCGGACCTTTACATCTCTCAACGATAGTCATAATCAATTCTTCTAACTTAGCTCTATTAATAGACATAGTAAGATGTTTCGGACCGTTAGCATCAGCAGTAATAAAAGGGAGATTTATATCGGTAGTTAGAGTACTAGAAAGTTCTATCTTAGCTTTTTCGGCAGCTTCTCTTAAACGCTGTATAGCCATCTTATCTTTGCGTAAGTCTATACCATTTTGTTTTTTAAAATCTTCGGCGATGTAATTAATTAACACCTGGTCCATATCGGTTCCTCCCAGCTGAGTATCACCGCTGGTAGCTAAAACTTTAAATCCGCCCTCTGCCCACATCTCCATGATAGTAACATCAAGCGTTCCTCCTCCAAAGTCAAAAACCATTATCTTAAGCTCTTTGCCTACTTTATCTAGACCATAAGCAAGACAAGCTGCGGTAGGTTCGTTAACAATTCTAATTACATCTAAACCAGCAATTGCTCCGGCATCTTTAGTAGCTTGACGCTGATTATCGTTAAAATAAGCCGGAACGGTAACAACCGCTTCCTTTACCTCTTCGCCTAAGTAGCTTTCGGCATCTTGTTTTATTTTTTGTAAGATAAAGGCTGAAATTTGCTGGGGAGTGTATTCCTTACCATAAACATTAAATTTATAATCAGTTCCTATTTTTCGCTTAGCAGCCAAAACCG
>JAGOLA010000005.1 GCA_017994375.1 Candidatus Omnitrophota bacterium
CTTCTACACAGTCGCCAATATAACAATAAGAGCGCGTCTGCTGGCCATCTCCCCAAACTTCTATGGTATCTTCTTCTTTAGCTAAAGCAATTTTTCGGCAAATAGCTGCCGATATGGGTGGTATTGGCTATATCAGCGCTTTTCATGCCGTTATTTTACGTAATAACGCTTTGATAAATTTACATATGCTGGAAGCAGCTTATCGGGCTAAGGTTAAGAATTATCTTTATACCAGTTCAGCTTGCGTTTATCCGCAGTACTTGCAGAAAGTTACCGCGGCAAAAAACCTCAAAGAAGAAGATGCTTATCCGGCTGATGCCGAACCAGGCTATGGCTGGGAGAAGTTATTTTCGGAATTAGCCTGTCAGTATTATACCGAAGATCATGGTTTTAAAACCCATGTGGTTCGTTTCCACAATATCTTTGGTCCTTTAGGAGCTTATGAAGGCGGCAGAGAAAAGTCACCGGCAGCTATTTGCCGAAAAATTGCTTTAGCTAAAGAAGAAGATACCATAGAAGTTTGGGGAGATGGCCAGCAGACGCGCTCTTATTGTTATATTGGCGACTGTGTAGAAGGCATATATCGTCTGATGCAATCGGATTATACTAAACCTCTTAATTTAGGGCAAGATAGGTTGATAACTATAAATGAGCTGGTAGACATAGTTGCTAAAATAGCCAATAAGAAGATAACTAAAAAATATGATTTAACCAAACCCCAAGGAGTAAGAGGTAGAAATAGCGATAATACTAAATTACGCCAAGTGCTTAAATGGGAGCCCGAGATAACCTTAGAAGAAGGCTTGCAGCATACTTATAATTGGATAAGTAAGCAGTTGAAGCGAAAATAAATTTAACTATATTCTTGTTGTTTAAAATTATTTTTTATAAGTGGAAAAAATTGATAATAATAAATTTCCCTTAGTGAGCATAGTTAATGTCAGCTGGAACGGGAAAGAGCTCCTTAAGAAATACCTGCCAAGTCTTAAAAATCTTAGTTACCCTAATTATGAAGTTATAATCGTTGATAATGCTTCAGTAGATGGAAGCGCCGAATTCGTAGAAGAAAAATACCCCGAGTTTAGAGTTATAAGAAACAAAACTAACTTAGGCACAGCCCAAGGTAGTAATGTTGCTATAGATAAGGCCAAGGGTAAATATCTTTTCTGGATCAGTAACGATATGGAGTTAGATCCTTTTATTTTAGATCATCTGGTTAATTGTTGCGAACTAGACAGTAGTATTGGTATTTGTACCGTTAAGATGTTACGAATAAAAGAAGAAGAGTTTACTTCTGAGATTGATAGTGTAGGAGCAGATATCGATATTTTTGGCTTTCCGGCTTCACGAGGAATAGGTGAAAGAGACATTGGACAATACGATTATTTTAGCGAAGTATTTTTTTCTTTCGGCGGAGCAATGTTTATAAGAAAAGATTTACTTTCTTTAGTTGAAGGGTTTGACCCTGATTATCTTACTTTAACTGATGATATCGATCTTTGTTGGCGGACGCATTTAGCCGGTTTTAAAGTAGTAGTAGAACCGAAAGCCTTTTTGTACCATCGGGTGAGCGCCACTCTATCCAAAAGCCATAACCGGGCCGCCAAAAGATACCTTTCGGAAAGAAACACTCTAAGAACTTTACTTAAAAATTATTCTTTAGGTTATCTTATTTTGATTCTTCCCAGCTATCTTTTTATTTTGTTGCTTGAGATAATATTCTTTACCTTAATAGGAAAGTTTGATATCGCTAATTCAGGGTTAAAAGCTTTAAAGTGGAATTTAGAAAATTTAAGCGATACTTTTTATAAAAGAAAAAAAATTCAATCTACCAGGAAAGTTAGCGATTCCAAGATAGTAAGTATGATGCTAAAAAGATCGGAAAAGTTAAGATTATTTTTCGATTTTGTTCTTAATCACCGAGCCGAAAGATGGAGTAATTATTTCTAAGAGAGTTTATGACAAATTTAAAAAATCTTAAATTTTTATTAGTTGGCCAGTTAAAGACCAGCCGCACCGAAACTTTGGAAGATTATCTTAAAGAAAGAGCCGGGCATTTAGCAGTCATTGGCTTTATGAGCCCTTTTGCTTCTTATAACGAGGCTCGTTGTACTAGCTATGATAACAACCTCAAGAAAAAAGAGTTTTTTCTACCGAGCTTTATTATAAAAAAAGTTTACAGTTGGAATAAACCTTTAATGGTATTTTCTTTTCTTTTATACGTTATCATTGTTTTTAGTTCAGTCCGGCGCCTAAGACAAAAATTTGATGTTTTTATCGGCGTAGCCACTTTTTCTTCTTTATTAGGGATAATTCTAAAAAAAATGGGATATGTCCAAAAGGTAATATACTACTGTATCGATTATTATCCCCGGCAAAAAAAAGTTAATTTCGACAGTCTAATTAATATTATTTACCGCTATATCGATGCTTGGCTAATTAAGAAGGCTGATATTATTTGGGAGATATCGCCGAAAATCAAAAAGGGGCGTTTTCGTTATGCTAAAATAGAACCTGATAGTTATCAGAGTCTAATTGTTCCTTTGGGCTATAGTAGCAATATTCAAAGAGATTGTCCCTTTGAGCAACGAGAACGTTGGACTTTAGGTTTCATCGGAACATTATCACAAAACCAGGGATTGCAATTAGTTATCCAAGCAATGCCAGAATTAATAAAGCAGTTCCCCGAGATAAAAGTCAAAGTTATCGGTCACGGCCCTTATTTTTTACCTTTGAAAGAATTGGCACAAAGATTCAAAGTGGAAGATAGGTTTATTTTTCACGGCTTTATAAAAGATGAAGAGAAGGTTTATGACATTTTATCTACCTGTATGGCTGGTTTAGCAACTTGGACCAACGAAGAAGACGATAATTCTTTATATGCTGATCCTGGTAAACCTAAGCTATACGCCCTTTTAGGATTACCGATTATTATTACACGAGGTCCTTATGTATCGGATCTAATTTACAAGCTAAAAGCCGGAGAAGTTATCAGTTATGATATTAACGATTTTATAGCTGCGGTTAAGCAGATATTTAAATCTAAGGAAAATTATTTATTATACGAGAAAGGGTTAGAAGAATTTAGAAAATATTGCTTAGCCGATAAGATATTTGACGAGACTTTTAAACAAATTCAAATTCTTTAATTGTATGAAAAATTTCGTGGTTCTCTTTTTTTTTATTTTATTATTCTGTTTGTTTACTTTTCCTTTGATGATAAATTTTAATTCTTATCTTCCCGGTTTTTTTTCTACTGATGAATCTTACACTATAAGTTGGGACGCTTGGCGGATAAAGGCTTCTCTAGCTAATAATACCTCTATCAAACAGACTGACCTTATTGCTCATCCTTTTGGGATAGATTTTTACACTAATAAACCTATTGGATATCTATGGTTTTTAATGGGATTAGTTCTTTCCTTATTTACTACTCCAATTCTTACTTACAATATTCAAGTTTTTATTAATTTTTTATTAACAGCTTTTTTTACTTATTTATTGTCCAAGTTTTTAACTAAAAACCGTCTGGCAGCTATTTTATCGGGTATTATTTTTGGCTTTTCTCCTTATATGTTTGTCCGTTCCTGGCAGCATTTAGGAGAAACTTATCTTTGGCCAATACCACTTTTATTATGGAGCGCGCTACAACTTAAAAAGGATAATACCCTAAAGATAAAAATCATCTTTATATTAAGTATTATATTTACTACTTTTAATTTTGATGTTACTTATTATTCAACTATAATCGGTATAACTTTTATATCTTATCTCTTAGTTAACCGAAAAGATAATAAAGGTTATATAAAGCGCATAGTTTTTTTAGTTTTAATTACTGGCCTTCTGCTTGTTCCGCAGTTTTATACTATTTTTAAAAATGTTATTTTTAAAGGCGAAAGCTCAGCTTCGGCTTTTAATCCCTACTATCGGCCTTTTGAGGATTTGTTTATCCAGTCAGCCCGGCCCTTAAGTTATTTTCTACCTCCCGTTAGTCATCCTTTATTTGGCAATTTTACTCAAAGATTTGTGGGTTCATCACTATACGGAGTTAGTTTTACCGAGCATACTCTTTATCTGGGCTGGTTTGCGCTTATTTTAGCTTTCATAGCTATAAAATTATGGAGAAGATCAAAGCACAAAAGAAGTGCGGTATCAAAAGAGCCTTATATCGGTTTTTTTGTCCTATTATTACTGGTTTCCTGGTTATTTTCACAACCTCCCTGGTGGCAAATCCGATCACTTAAAATTTTTATGCCTTCATTTTTTATGTATAAAATTTTACCGATGTTTAGAGCTTATTGCCGTTTTGGAGCGATAGTTATGTTTTCGGTAGCAGTATTAGCTGGATATGGGTTAAAATTTATTCTTGATAGATTTAAGGGCAAGGTCGTAAAATCTTTAACCGCTAGTTTATTTTACAGCCTAGTTTTGTTTGAATTTTGGACTTGGCCGCCTTATAAAGTTATTGATGTATCCAAAGCACCGGCAGTTTATTATTGGTTAAAAAATGAGCCTGGCGAATTTATAATTGCTGAATATCCTTTAGATATCGATTTACCTAGCGAGATGTATAAATTCTACCAGACTTTTCATAATCATCCCATTATTAACGCCACGGTCCCTGGAACTTATCCTAACAAGATAGCTAAAACAATTACTAAGCTATCCAACAGATATGCTACTTCAGTTTTAAAATGGCTGGGGGTAAAGTATGTTTTAGTCCATCGCCAATACTACTTAGATACCGAAATCACTGATTGGATAGAAGAACTTAAAAAAATTCCCCGAAATTCCGGCTTAAAATTCGTAAGAAGTTTTCCTGCTGAAGTATGCCCGGCTGATATGAAATGTATTCAGAAAAGCGGGCCTATAGATGTTTATGAAGTCATAGCAAAACCCCAGCTTCCAAAATTGCCATAGACTATTCTTCATTTATTCGAGTTTTAAACTAAAACTAGGCTGAATAAAGTTTTAGTTGAATTTTCACCATTTCATGAAATAATAAAGAATTCAACGACTTGTAAGCAATAAAATATATTTTATGCGATGGTTCAAATTAATTTTCTGGTTAGTTATTCTGCTAATAGGCGTATCTTATCTTGCAGGTCTATATATTAGCCACCCCAAAACTATTCTTAAAAATCTTATTATCGGTAAGACAGCCGATAAAATTATCTTTAAAGTCAGTTATGCTGGTTTTATGCCTCTCGGTGCAGGAGTTGTGGAGAATAACGGTATAGAAGATTTTGGTAAAGAGGAGGCCTATCATGTAAAAGCTATTGCTTGGTCGAATTCTCTCATCAATTTTTTAGGTAATAAAATAGAAGCTGAAGTCCATTCTTTTATTGATACCGATAAATTTTATACTTTAAAGTTTATGGAAAAAGTTAGTGTCGGCGGCGAAACCAAAGAAGAAAAGAGCATTATCTATGACCAGATAAAGCATATTATGAAGAAAGACGGCGAAGAAAGAGAAATTTTAGCCGAGACTCACGACCCTTTATCGCTTTTATTTTATCTTATGCGGCAAGATTTAACCTTAGGCAAAACCATTGATTTAAATATTAATACTAATCAGAAAAATTACCGCTTTTACGGAAAAATTGTTGAAGAAAAAACCATAACTGTTGGTAATAATATATTTAAAGCTTATATCTTAAAAGGAAAGGTCCAGAGAAGAAATAATAGCCTTAGGCATTCTTCCGAATTTACGGTTTGGTTTATCGATAAACCCCAAAAAGTTCCTTTTCTGATAAAAATATTTACTAATATCGGGCCTATTACTGTCAGACTTGCCGAAATAGATTAAGTTGGCTTCTTAAAATTTTTGAATACTTATGAGATTAGCATTAATCTATAATAAAGAGAACGACTCTACTTTAGGCGCTTATATCGAAAGAGTATTAAAAGAAAGTAGTATAAATTGTACTCATTTCTGGACCAGTGCTGCTGAACAAATACCTTTTGGTTATGATCTTTACTTTCGTATTGATCATGGCGATTATAAATATGACATTTCCGATAAGTTACGTCCCGCAATATTTTACGCTGTAGATACCCATCTTAAGAAACCCTACCGTAGGATCAAACAACAAGTTAAGCATTATGATATTATATTTTGTGCCCAGAAAGAAGGTCAAGAAAAGCTTAAAAGAGAATTAAAAATAGATGTTCAATGGGTTCCTTTGGGTTGCGATCCTCAAATTCATAAAAAGATAGCTATTGTCAAAAAATATGATGTTGGTTTTGTAGGTTCAGAAGCCCGTAAATTTCCACGGGGAAAATTAATAGATCTTATCAGAAAGAATTATCCTTGTAGTTATTTAGGTGGAGCGGATTTTAGAAAAATGAGCGAAATTTATAGCTCTTCCAAAATAGGATTTAATTATTCCATTTCCAATGATATTAATATGAGAATTTTTGAAATTATGTCTTGCGGAACGTTATTACTTACTAATTATATTAAAAATAACGGTTTTGAAGAGTTATTTGAGAATAAAAAAAATGTCTTAATATATCGTAATAGTAATGAGCTTTTAGACTTAATAGATTATTACTTAAAAAATGACTCCGAAAGAGAGAATATTGCCAAAGAAGGCTATAAATTAGCCACGGATAAATATACTTATTTTAAACGTCTACAGGCTATATTTAATTATACTGCTTTTAAATTTGGCGGTAAATTTAATAGTCTAAGAATATAACTATATCGATTTTTATGGATTCATATCTTTGCGATATAATAATGCTTACTCATAATAACTTGGATACTACTAAAAAATGTTTGGAAAGTTTTATATCCAGCACCAAAATACCTTGCCAGTTGATTATAATAGATAATGCCAGCAGCGATGGTACTCCGCAATACCTTTTATCTTTGCAGAATAAGAAAGATTACCCTTTAAAAGTTATTTTAAATGGAGAAAATAAAGGTTTCATAAGAGGTATTAACCAGGGAATCGCAATTTCTAAGGCGCCTTATGTTTGTTTGGCTAACAATGATTTAATATTTACTACCGGCTGGTTAGATGAGATAATTTTACTTTTTGAAAAGAATAGCCAAATCGGTATTTTAAATCCTAATAGCAATAATTTAGGAGTTTTGCCTATTTCCGGAGCATCTTTGGCGGAATTTTCCGAAAAATTAAGGAAAAAATATAGCGGCGTTTTCATCGAGATGCCTTTTGATATCGGTTTTTGTATGGTTATAAGAAGAGAGCTCATAGATAAGATAGGCGGATTAGCCGAAGAGCTCTGCCCGATGTTTTTTGAAGATAGCGACTATTCTTTGAGAGCGCATCAAGCCGGGTATTTAGTAGGCGTAGCGCGCGGTTCTTACGTTTTGCATAAAGAGCATGTTAGCATAAGCCAATTAGGTCCGGAAAAAGAAGAAATATTTAAAAGAAGCCGAAAAACTTATTTAAAGAAATGGGGAAAAGCATTAAGAATAGCCTGGATACTAGATAGTTATGAAAAAGTAAAGAGTAACCTGCTGGAAGCTATCAGGCTAGCTCGAGAGGGAAATTATATTTGGTTTTTTACTAGAGAAGAGCTAATCCGAGAGGACATTTTTAAGGCTAGTCATTTCTTTGAGCATAGCGGTATTCAATTTATAAAGTTTAAAAATTTTGTAGATTTGGCATGGAAGATATTTAAGAAGAAGAAAAAGTATGATTTAATTATTACCGACAGCAATTTCTTACAGAAAGTTTTTAGAAAACTTAATTATAATGTCGATAGCTTAGCGGATAAAGAAGTAATAAATAAAATTAAATTTTTTGATAAAGAGGTTAAGTTATGAAAATTTTAGGTATCGGGCCTTCGATGATGCATGATCCGGCCAGTGCTTTGCTTATTGACGGTAAAGTTGTTGCTGCCGCCGAAGAAGAGAGATTTATCCGGGAAAAGCATGCTCCTAATAAATTACCTTTAGAGTCAGCGCAATTTTGTTTACGTCAGGCCAAAATTAGCCCGCAAGATATTGATATCGTGGCTTTCCCTTGGTCTTTTGAGGCTTATCAGCGTTTTAAATTTCAATACTTCGAAAGAAAACTCTTTGATAGTCCTGATAGGGCTATCAAAGCTTTGTTGAAAACAAAAAAGATATGTCAAGATAAAGCTAATATTGCCAAAGAGACCTGTGAAAAATTAGGCATCGATGATAAAAAAATAAGATTTGTAGAACACCATTTAGCTCACGCTGCCAGTGCTTATTATTTTTCCGGCTTTAAAGAAGCCAGCGTGCTTTCTATAGACGGAAGCGGAGAATTTACGGCTACCTTAATAGCGAAAGCCGAAGGGAAAAATATCGTTAAATTAAAGGAAATAATTGTCCCGGATTCTTTGGGCTTATTTTATTCTACTCTTACCGAATACTTAGGCTTTAGCAGTAATGACGGTGAATATAAATTAATGGGTATGGCTCCTTACGGCGATTATTCTAAGATAGATTTTAGCCAAATAATCAAGTGGAGTAATAGAAAAAAAGCTTACCGCTGTAGCGATAAATATATTTGGGTTAAACGTAGCAGAAGATATTTGAAAGATAAAATGTATTCTCGTTTATTGGTAGAAAAATTTGGTTCACCCCGCCAAGGTGATGACTTATCTGAACCTTATATCCATATTGCTGCCCGTACCCAGAAAGATTTTGAAAATATAGTTATAGGATTACTTAATACTTATTTAAAAGAAGAACTATTAAAGCATGGTAATCTTTGTTTTGCCGGAGGCTGCGCTTTAAACGTTTCTCTAAACCGGATTTTATTAGAACAACCTTTTGTTAAGAACCTTTGGGTTCAGCCGGCTTCTCATGATGCCGGTGCTTCTTTAGGAGCCGCGGCTTATATCGCTTCCCAGTTAGGTGAAAAAATCCTGCCGTTGAATGATGTTTATCTTGGCCCGGAATTTGATAATAGAAGTATAGAAAAAGAAATTAAAAAGTTTGGTTTCCCTTTTAGTTTAGAAAACGATATCAGCGTAAAAACATCTTCTTTATTGCAAGAAGGCAAAATAGTCGGCTGGTTCCAGGGCCGTATGGAATTCGGGCCGCGGGCTTTAGGCAATAGGAGTATTTTAGGTAATGCTACTATCGCCGGCACGGCCGATAAGATAAATGCTATTATTAAATTTAGAGAAAAATGGCGTCCTTTTTGTCCCTCTATGCTTAAAGAGAAATCTTCGGAAATTTTAAATTCCAGCCATCCGGCAGAATATATGACCATAGCCTTTTTAGTTAACGATAAGTGGCGTAAAAGAATTCCCGAGGTAGTACATGTTGACGGGACTTGCCGGCCTCAAGTGGTAGATAAAGATACCAACCTTAAGTTTTACCGGCTGATAGAAGATTTTTATCATAAGACTACGATTCCGGTAGTAATCAATACCTCGTTGAACAGACGAGGAGAGGCGATGGTTTGCTCCCCCTATGATGCTCTACTGATGTTTAAAGAAAGTGGACTGGAGTATTTAGCAATAGGGGATTTTTTAGTTACTAAAAAATAAAACTTATTATTTTTTCAAATATCTTATGGCAGCAGAAAAAATTTATACTATTTTAGAATTAAACAATAGAGTACGGGATTTAATTAAAGAGGGATTTCCGCAGGCAATATGGGTTTGCGGAGAAATCCAGGGTTTACGGCCGGAGCGCAATAAAAAACATATTTATTTTGAATTAGTCCAGAAAGAAGAACAATCCGACCAAATAACCGCTAAAGTTAAAGTCGCTCTTTTTTTCGGAAAACAAGCGTTTATACAACAACGTCTAAAACAAGCCGAAGATGCCTTTGAATTAAAAAACGATATCGAGGTGAAGTTGTTATGCGAAGTAAGCCTGCATCCGCCGACCGGCCAGTATAGTTTGGTAATTATAGATATCGACCCGATTTATACCTTAGGCAAAGTTGCCCAGAATCGCTTAAAGATAATCGAAGAGTTAAAAAAAGAAGGTTTATTAGAGAGAAATAAATTAGTTCCTCTATCAATAGTACCGTTAAGAATCGGTTTGATTACCGCTTACGATTCGGCTGCCTACCATGATTTTATCAACGAGATAGCTACATCCGGTTACGGTTTTAAAATATTGACTTTCAACTGTCATATGCAGGGTAAAGCGGTAGAAAAAGATGTAGTAAAAGCGCTGGATTTTTTTAATAAAATGAGTCAAAACGATTTGGAAGCAGTAGTAATTACCAGAGGAGGAGGTTCTACTGCTGACTTAAGTTGGTTTGATAGTAAAAAAATTGCCGAAAAAATAGCTGTTATGGATTTTAGCGTTATAACTGCTCTTGGGCATCAAATCGATTTTACTATTTCCGATATGGTAGCACATACTTCTTGTAAAACTCCCACTAAAGCCGCTCAATTTTTGGTAGAAAGAGTAAGAGATTTTTTAGAGAATATTAAAGAGCTTGAAAAACAAATTTTATCGGCAGGAGAAAGCTTTGTTTCTATCCAAAAACAGAACCTTCAGAATTTAACCGTAAAAGTAGAAAACGTATCAACGTCATATTTTCGTCTTCACCGGGAGGACCTTATTGATAAAAAACACCAAATTCTAAGTATTTTGAAAGTTTTTTTAACCGAAAGCCGGGAAGATATCAAACGTAAAACAACTGTTTTGAATACCGCTATCGATAAAATATTTCAATATTCTAAAGATAACTTGAAATATGCCGAGGAAAAAGTGAAAATCTTAAATCCTAAAAATATCTTAAAGAGAGGCTATTCCATAACTTTTAAAGCCGATAGCCCGGTCAAATCTATTGATGAACTAAAAGAGCATGATATAATCAAAACTATCTTATATAAAGGCAAGATAGTTTCCGAAGTCCAAAAAAAGGAGAGAGAAGATGGCAAAAAAACCGATGACTTATAACGAAGCTCTTTCTCAGTTAAATGGAATACTGACCGATTTAGAATCCGAAAGAATCGATGTCGATGAAGTATCTTTAAAGGTCAAAAAAGCCGTAGAACTTATCCGTTTATGTAGAGAAAAGATAGAGAAAACCGAATTGGAAGTTAAAAAAATAGTAAATGAATTCGATAAAGACTTAAATAAAGAGAGTTGATTTTCCCGAATTTATTAAATTTCCTGAATAAGGCACCTGTTTTTGTCCATCCAATCCTAACTAAAGAGATAAAAAATATAAAAAGCTTCGATATCTAATGCGCGAATTTAAAAAGATTTTTTTCTTATTAATTATATTTGTTATTGCTTTTAGTGCTAGGATTATATATCTTAATCAGATAAAAGAAGATATCGCCTTTCAATATCAAGTCGCAGATTCCGCAGATTATCATGCTGCCTCTATTAACTTAGCGAATAAAACTTCGGGAGAATATTATTTAGGTATTGGCAGAGTCCTATTTTACTGTTATTTTCTTGGCCTTATATATAAATTCAGTAACTGTAATATCTATTTAGCTATATTGATACAATCGATAATAGGCGCTTTTATTTGTTGTTTTATATATTGGCTAGGGAAAAAGATATTTGACCGTAAAACAGGGCTATTATCGGGTATAATCGCAGCTTT
Organism: Candidatus Omnitrophota bacterium; assembly: GCA_017994375.1. Lineage (GTDB taxonomy): Bacteria > Omnitrophota > Gorgyraeia > Duberdicusellales > 4484-171 > JAGOLA01. The sequence continues at coordinate 11,541 of JAGOLA010000005.1, forward strand.
ATATTGGCCTTTTATAGCCTTTAATGCTAAAACTCTTCCGGTAAATTTAGCAATATTTTTTATTTTACTTACTTTAATAGCAGTGTATAAATTTACGGTTAAAAAAAAGGTATTTTGGCTTGTTTTAAGCGGTGTATTGCTTTCTTTTTCTGTTCTTGCTAGGCCCAATATTATTTTGTTTTTACCAGTAATAGCGTTATGGATTTTATTTGATCCCTCTTATAAAAAAGATAGTTTAAAGAAAAGATTAAATTACGCCTTTCTTATGATAGGTGGTTTCCTATTATCTACTATTATTTTTGTGGCGGCTGATTATCGTCTAAGGCGGGAGATTATTCCTTTACACAGTCGTTTTGGCCTCGGTGTATATTTAGGTTCTAATATTAACCATGTTGATATCATGCCTGGTTATCGTTGGAAAAAATTAAGGATGTACGAAATCAATGAAAAAAAGCTTGTTACCAGCAGACAAAGGGATATATTTTGGTTGAATAAGGTTAAAGAGTCAATTGAAAAAAGTCCTAGCCAATACTTTAAAGGACTCCTTGAAAAAATTTATATCCTCTGGGGAGACTATGAATTTAGCCCTAACGAAAGCATCAATTACTTTAGAGAACAATCAAAATTTTTATCGTTATTGCCCATAGGCTTTGGTTTCATCGGTGCTTTTTCAATCGCCGGAATGGTTTTAGCTTGGCGTAAGTTTAGAAAAATTGCTTTATTAATATATTTATTTATAATCACCTATCAGATTTCGCTGCTTCTTTTTTTACCTTTGAGCCGCTATCGGCTACCGGAAGTACCGTTTCTAATATTATTTGCTAGTTATGCTTTTTTAAAATTAATAGATTATTTAGCTAAGAAAGAATGGTCTAAAGTATTAAAATGCATAGTTTTTATTCTACCTCTTTTTATTTTAATGAATTTAGATTTATTTAAATACTCTTTAGAGCATTTTGAGCGGATACATTACGAAAAAGGATGTATATACCTTAGGCATTTAAATAAGCCCGTTGAGGCTTTAGGAGAGTTAAAAATAGCTTTAAAAAAACATCCTTTTGATGCTGATATATATAATAGTATTGGTGAAGCTTATAATCTTCTGGGAGATTTTTCTAATGCTAATATAGTTTATAATAAATCGCAAGATATCGTAAGGCAATATAGCGGACCCTGGGAAAAGTAAATTTAATATATAAATTAGCGGTGTCTAAAGAACTAATAGTTGACCTGATTATTTAATTCTGATACAATACTAAAACTTTTGATTTTTAATAGCAGTTGACAGAAAAGCGTACAAGATATATCATATTTACTATGATTAGCAAGACCGAAAAGAAAAAGTTAATCGAAAAGTTCAAAGAACATGTGGAAGATACTGGTTCGACCGCAGTACAAGTGGCTTTATTGACAGAGAGAATAAGCTATCTTACCGAACACCTCAAGCAGCATAAGAAGGATTTTCATTCCCGCCGGGGGCTTTTAATTCTTGTGGGAAGGCGTCGCCGTCTTCTTACCTATCTAAAGAAGAAAGACCCTCAAAGTTACGAAGAGGTCGTAAAGGAGCTTAAAATTAAATAGAATGACCGCCTCATTATCTATTCCTAATCTTGGAAAGAGTTCTTTTGTTTTTTCTACGGGAGAATGGGCTAAACAAGCCAACGGCAGCATTTGTGCTTCTTATGGGGATACCGTAGTTTTAGCTACGGTTTGTATGTCTGAAGAAGCTGCCGATAACAAAGATTTCTTTCCTTTAATAGTAGAGTACCAGGAAAAAACTTATGCTATGGGCAAGATCCCCGGCGGATTCTTTAAAAAAGAAGGCCGTCCGAAAGACGAAGAAATACTTACCGCTCGTCTTATCGATAGGCCATTACGCCCACTTTTCCCCAAAGGTCTTACTAACGAAGTTCAAATAATTGCTATGGTTTTATCCAGCGATGGCATAAACGATTCCGATGTCTTAGCCGTAAATGCCGCAAGTTGTGCTCTTCTTATTTCCGACATCCCTTTCAAGAATCCGGTTGGCGCCGTAAGGGTAGCTAAAATTAACGATAAGTTAATGGTCAATCCTACTTACGAAGAAAGACAGAATTCTGTTATGGATTTGGTAGTAGTAGGAACCGAAGATAAGATAGTAATGTTAGAGGGAGGATTTTCTGAGATAAAGGAAAAAGATGTTTTAGAAGCGATAAACTTTGCCCATCCTTTTATAAAAGAGATAATCAATATTCAGAAGAAGCTTCAAGAAAAAGTCGGTAAAGAGAAAAGAACACCATTATTATCGGTAGTAAACCCGGATTTATTAAGTCAAGTAAAAGCTAAAGCTGAAGCTAAATTAGAAAAAGCCTATGGCTTAATCGGTAAAGAAGAACGTCAAGATGCTGCCAAGGAGATTATTTCTTCTTTAACGACAGAGCTAATGACAAAAGAATCCGAAGTTTGCGAAGACGATATTAAAAGAGCTTTTTTTATCTTAGAAGAAGAAATTTTACGTAAAAAGATATTAGAGGAAGAAAAGCGTCCTGATGGCAGGGGGCTTTCCGATATTCGGCCTATAAAATGTGAAGTAGGAGTTTTACCGCGCACTCATGGTTCAGCTATTTTTACCCGTGGTCAAACCCAATCTTTAGCCGTCATTACCTTAGGTACTAGTTCCGATGAGCAGTTTATTGAAACTTTAGAGGGGGAGACTTCCAAACATTTTATGCTTCACTATAGCTTTCCTCCTTTTAGCGTAGGAGAAGTAAAATCTTTACGAGGGCCTTCGCGCCGGGATGTCGGTCATGGAGCTTTAGCAGAAAAAGCTCTTTCACCGGTCATACCTCCTAAAGAAAGTTTTCCTTATACTATAAGGGTAGTTTCCGAGATTTTAGAATCTAATGGTTCTTCCAGTATGGCTTCTGCCTGTGCGGCTTCTTTATCTTTAATGGATGCCGGCGTTCCCATAAAAGAGCCGGTCGCTGGCATAGCAATAGGATTAATAACTAAAGGCGAGAAATTTAAAATACTTACCGATATTGCCGGAGCTGAAGACCATTATGGAGACATGGATTTTAAGGTAGCTGGCACTCGAGGCGGAATAACCGCGATCCAGTTAGATACCAAAATAGACGGTTTAAACTATCTTCAGATAGAAAAAACTCTCGAGAGAGCTAAGATAGCCAGAGAAGCTATTTTAGAGCAGATGAAGAAAGCTCTTTCAGCTCCCCGTCAAACCCTTTCGGTTTTTGCTCCTAAAATAAGTTCTTTTGAAGTGAATCCGGATAAAATCGGAGCGATAATCGGTCCAGGCGGTAAAATAATAAAGAGAATCCAGCGAGAAAATAATGTTACAGTAGATATTGACGATGAAAAGGGAGTGGTTTCAATAGCAGCCGATACCATAGATAATTTAAATAGAGCGGTACAACAAATAAAGAATTTAGTTAAAGAAGTGGAAGTCGGCGATATTTACGAAGTTAAGGTAGAGCGCATAGTTAACTTCGGCGCTTTTTGTGAAATAGCTCCCGGTAAAAGCGGTCTATTACATGTTTCTGAGCTTTCCGATAATTTTGTTAAGGATATCACAGAGTTTTTAAAAGAAGGCGATATCATAAAAGTAAGAGTAATCGGTGTTGACCCTCAGGGAAAAATCAGGTTAAGCTTAAAACAGGCGAAGTGAATTCGCCTTTCTTTAATAAAGCCATTGGTTTTAGTTAATAATTCTTTTAGCGGTAAAAATGCGGCAGCTTTCATCTTTTTTGCAAAGCGCTATTCTATTTCTTTTATCGTTTTTATTTTTTTTAAGCCTAGTTTCTTATAAAACTAACGATACTTCTTTACTTGTTTTCCCTCCCTCAGATTCCGTATCTAACCTTATCGGCGTAAGCGGAGCTTATTTATCTACTTTACTTTTTTTTATTTTTGGCTACGCTGCCTATTTTTTTCCCTTTTATCTATTTTTTTTAGGTTTAAGTAAACTGAAAGTTCTACGTTTTTGGGGTTTAGCCAGAGGTCGAATAGTAAATACGATTGCTTTTATTTTATTTATTATATTCTTTTCGGGTTTTTTAGGTTTATTTTTTAAATTGCCGCCTCTTGCCTTCGAGAATTCCGGCGGTATGACTGGATTTTTCCTTGATAAATTTTTCGAAAAATATCTAGGTTTTTACGGCTCTTTTATAACTATTATTTTGTTAATGACGATAAATGCTATTTTATTGTTTGGTTTTTTCTTTATTGATGTTTTTAAGGCTATAGTTGCTTTAGCAATAAAATCAGCCTCTTTTTTAAAAGAACTTAAGGACAAAAAAGAAGATATAATCCCCGCTAAAAATAAAAAACAGAAATTAAATGCAAAAGAAGTTTTAAAAGATTATAACAATAAAAGATTAAAAGAAGTAACTCCGGAGATAAAAGTTTATACTCCCAAGGTAGAATTAGGAAAGAAAGATCTGGAAATTTCCAAGGAAAAAAAACCTTTTATCTCTATTCCGAAGCCTCCTTCTGCCGATAAAGAGGAGATAAAAAAGAAGATGGAAGAAGTCGAAGCCAAAGGCGGTAAAAGCTTTGATCCCGTTACTTATAAATTGCCTCAGCCCAGCTTAATTAAAGTCCCGCCTTTTATTGAACAGCGCGGTCTTAAAGAAGATATCGAAATTAATATCAGGAATTTAGAGGAGACTCTTTCTGATTTTTCGGTGGAAGCCAAAGTAGTTAGCGTTCAAAAAGGACCGGTAGTAACTATGTATGAATTACAGCCGCAAGCCGGCACCAAAATACAGAAAATTTCCGCTTTAGCCGATGATATAGCCTTAGCGATGAAATCTTCTTTGGTACGCGTAGTTGCTCCTATACCGGGACGAGGAACCGTAGGCGTAGAAATTCCTAACGCTACTACACAACTAGTATTTTTAAGGGAGGTCTTAGAGGAAAAAGTTTTCTTAAAGTCTTCTTCTAAACTTACTTTAGCCATAGGTAAAGATGTTTCTGGTAATCCAGTAGTAGCTGACCTTGGCGATATGCCGCATCTTCTTATTGCCGGAGCAACTGGTTCCGGAAAGACGGTATGCGTTAACTCCTTGATTTCATCGATACTTTTCAAAGCCCGGCCGGATGAAGTAAAATTTATTTTAGTAGATCCTAAAATGGTGGAACTAGCACCTTTTGCTGGTATATCACACTTAATACACCCTATTATTTCTGAAGCTAAAAAAGTTTTTTCGGCTTTAAATTGGGCAGTAGAAGAAATGGAACGCCGTTACCAATTATTATCCGAAGCTGGCTGCCGAAACATAGATGCCTATAATCAAAAAGCCGGAAAACTTCCTTTTATCATAATAGTTATCGATGAATTAGCAGATCTTATGGCAGTAGCCCGGGAAAATATCGAGCTAACTATTCAACGCTTAGCACAGCTTTCTAGGGCAGTAGGGATTCACCTTATTTTGGCAACTCAAAGGCCTTCGGTAGATGTAATTACCGGTGTAATTAAAGCTAATTTTCCAGCTCGGATATCTTTTAAGGTAGCGTCTAAAGTTGATTCTCGGACAGTTTTAGATATGATGGGAGCGGATAAACTTTTAGGTAAAGGCGATTTACTGTTTTTAAAACCCGGTGCGGTAAAACTAATTCGGGCTCAAGGGTCTTATATTGATGACGAAGACATCGAAACGCTCACTAATTTTGTAAGAGCACAGGGCCGTCCGGTTTACGAAGAAGCTATTATACAGGCAGATAAAAATAAGTCCTTAGATATTGGAAGCGATGAGCTATTTGAAGAGGCGGTCAAGATAGTATTAAGCGCTCGTCAAGCATCTGGCTCTATTTTACAAAGACGAATGCGAGTAGGCTATACCCGTGCTGCCAGGTTACTGGATCTTATGGAACAAGAAGGAATAGTCGGACCTTTTTGCGGCAGTAAAGCCCGCGAAATCTTGGTAGACCCAGATAGCTATTTAAGAGAAAAAGGGTTGTTATGATTAAAGAACTTTGCTGTAAGTTAAGGGATAAAAGAAAGGAGCTTGGCTATAGCATTGAATATGTCGTCGAAAAAACTAAACTTTATCCTTCGGTGATACTAGATATTGAAAATTGTAATTTATCTAAAATAAATACTACTTATATCAAAGGTTTCATAAAAATTTATGCTGCCTTTCTAAAAATAGATATTGGTACCAGTTTAGAAGAAATAACTTCCTTAGAATCGCCGTTAAAGAAAGTTAGAAAATCGTCTTCGCGTAGAGTAAACTGGCCGTTAGAAAATATTAAAAATATCAAAAAGAAATTATCACCGACTTTAAAAAGTAATCTTTTAATATTTATAGCCGGTATTATTATTATTGGGATCATATTTTTAAGCGTTAAATTTACGTTAATAAAAATATTTTCTTTTTTCAAATCTAAACCGAAAGATAAAATAGAAGCTAAAATAGAGCCTAAAACAGAAAGTACTTTTGTTTTACCCGAGAACTTTGAAGAGCTAACTGTTACCTTAACGGCAAAAGATAAATGCTTTTTAAAAGTAATAGCCGACGGTAAGCTTTTATTCCAAGGGCTGCTTGATAAAGGAGTTACCGAGACATGGAAAGGAACTAAAGAATTAGAGTTTAAAATTAGCGATGGTTCGGCAGTTTATTTAGAAATAAATGGCAAAGCCGTCCCCACCTTAACTACCAGCCGTAGGCCGATAAAAAGTTTAAAAGTAAATACTTCAGGGATCACAGTTGAAAAATAATATGAGAAAAAAATTCTCTATTATTTCTTTGGGCTGTTTTCGTAATACCTATGATTCCGAAATTATAGCCAATAAATTTTCTAAGCAAGGCTATATTTTCAATAATCAGAAAACCTTTCGTCTTGGGCAAAATCAAGATCTTCTGTTAATAAATACTTGTGGTTTTATCGATAAGGCTAAGGAAGAGTCTATCGATATTATCAAAGAGGCCGTATTGCTTAAAAAAAAGAAGAAAGTTAAGAAAATTATCGTATTTGGATGTTTAGTACAAAGATATCAAAATACTCTTAAGCGCTTTTTCCCCGAGGTTGATGAGTGGCAGCCGGTAGTCAGTTTTTCGCCTAATTTTACTAAAAGAAAAAAAATAGAACGTTCTTATTTTGATTTTTTGAAAATTTGTGAAGGATGTATTAATAAATGCAGCTTTTGCGCTATTCCTCTGATTAAAGGAGAACTCCATAGCCGCTCTAGCGATGAAATTATTAAAGAGGCTAGATATCTGGACCGACAAAAGATAAAAGAATTAAACATAATCGGCCAAGATATTACTAGCTGGGGAAAAGATTTAAAAGAAAATAACAATTTGACCGATTTGCTAAAGAAAATCCTTGCTAATACCAAAAATATAAAATGGATAAGGCTAATTTATACTCATCCACGTAACTTTTCCGACTCGTTGATAGAACTGATAGCTAAGGAAAAAAGAATTTGTAAATATATCGATTTACCTATACAGCATATAAATGACAGAATTCTAAAGCTAATGAACAGAGGTATTACTAAAGAAAAAATTATGTCTTTAATCCGAAAAATAAGAGAAAAAATACCGTCTTGTGCTATTCGGACAGCAGTGATTGTTGGTTTTCCCGGTGAAAAAGAGGAGGAATTCCGGGAGCTACTAAATTTTTTAAAGGAAACAAAATTTAATCGCCTGGGGGCTTTTATTTATTCGCGGGAAGAAAATACTCCTGCCTATAATTTCTCTTCTCAAATACATTATCGTACTAAAAAAAGGCGTTATAATGAAGTAATGTCTTTACAACAAAAAATAGCCCAACAACTTAACAGTAGTTTTATCGGAAAAAAAATGAAAGTACTCATCGAAAAAATAGAGGAAGGATTCGCTCTGGCCAGAACCGAATATGATGCTCCCGAAGTTGACGGGGTAGTTTTTATTAAGAAGAGAGGGTTGCAGGCAGGAGATTTTTATCAGACAAAAATAATCGATGCTTACGGATACGATTTAGTAGGAGTGTAAAGTTTTTTGAAGATAGCAAGCGAGGATTGTCTTTTATTTTTAAATAGAGTATACTAATAAGTATTTTATGAATACACCTAATAAACTTACCATTACACGTATAATCTTAGCTTTCATTTGTATCGGCCTAATTCTTAAAGGAGGTTTTATCTCCTTATTATTGGCTTTCGGTATTTTTATCTTAGCTTCACTGACAGATTTTTTAGATGGTTTTTTAGCTAGAAAAAAAGGGTTAATTTCTGATCTAGGACGTCTTCTAGACCCCATAGCCGATAAGATACTAATTATCGGAGTATTTTGCGCTTTTTTGGAATTGAGGATTATAAACAGTTGGGTAGTGAGTTTAATAATGTTTCGAGAATTTATCGTTACCGGTTTTAGGCTTTATGGCCTAAATAAAGGGATTGTCTTAGAAGCCAGAAGATTCGGTAAACACAAGACCTTTTCGCAGGTTTTAGGCATAAGCATTATTTTTATAACCCTTATTTTATCTCAAAAATTTTCTGAAGCCGGCTTTGTTATTTTTCTTCAGTATAAACTAATTCCTTTAGTTATGTGGTACATTGTCATAATTACTCTTTTTTCAGGGGGATATTATTTTTGGGTTAACCGCCGAGCGATAAGGACATTCTAGGAAACGCAAAACAAAAAGCGTAACATGAAGAATATATCAACAAGAGATCAAGTTGCTTTATGGTTAGCTACTCTATTCGGAATTGGTTATGTTCCGTTATGCTCCGGTACCGTTTCTTGTGTAGTAGCGTTCCTGTTTTTTATCCTTATAAAAAATAAAATTTATTACTTTATTTTTACTGCTATTTGGTGTCTTCTCGCTTTTTTATCATCGGGTCGCGCCGAGGAGATATTTAAGAAGAAAGATTCTAAGAAAATCGTTATCGATGATTTTTCCGGAATGCTGATTACTTTTTTATTTATTCCTAAAAATATGGATTTTGCTTTTTTAGTTTCAGGGTTTTTTCTTTTTCGGATGTTAGATATGTTGAAAATACCGCCAGCCGATAGGTTAGAATATTATAAAGGGGCAAAAGGAATTGTCGGAGATGATTTAGTAGCCGGTATCTATGCTAATTTGATACTTCAGACAGTAAAATTGCTATTAAATATTTTTTCGTAAATCGGCCCATAAGATGTTAGGATACTTTTAAATAATACTATTTCTTTTACTAAAAATTCTTCCTTAAAAATTATCTTTCCAAGCTCGTTTTTTAAGGATTCGATATTATCGGGGTTCTTTATCCTGGCCAAAGTAATATGAGATTTGAACCTACCTTTTTTCTTAAAACCGATTTTTTCCAATAAAGATTCCAAAGTTTCAGCTATCGATTCCAGTGTATTTTTCGTTTTAGCCTCAATAAAAAAAACTCCTGGCCTTTTTTCATTAGGGAAAAATCCGAAAGTACCTAAATTGGCACGGAAAGCTTTAAAACTTTTTGCCGTTTTATCGACAATTTCGGTAATTTTATCTAGTTCTGTTTCTTTGATTTCGCCTAAGAATTTTAGAGTAAGATGAAGATTTTGGCTTTTAACCCAATTAACGTTTAGTTTTAAATCTTGTAGCGGCTGGGTTATTTTTGCTATTTTTTCTTTTATCTCGAAAGGTAATTCTATGGCTATAAAAGTCCTCATCGTATGGTATCATAAATCAAATCTATCAAAAGATGGCTAGCTTTTTTTCTGATGTTATCTCTTCTGCCTTTTAGGGTATTTTTTTTGGTTTTTATTTTGCCTTTAAAAGCTATCCCCAGAAAAATTGTTCCTACCTTAGAGCCGATTTTTGCTTGTGGGCCGGCGAAGCCGACTAAAGATGCGCCAATATCGCTTTTGAATTTTTTACGGATATTATTAGCTAAAAGGGCGGCTACTTTAGCACTAACTCCTTGAGTTTCTTTTATAATTGTAAAAGGCAGCTGTAATAACCTATTTTTTGAATCTAAAGAATATACTACTATAGCCCCTTTGAAGACTTTAGAGCAACCCGGTATTTTGGTTATAAGATAAGAAGCATAGCCGCCGCTACAAGATTCGGCTAAAGCCAGAGAAAGCTTTTTTTCTCTTAAAATGCTTATAAGTTTATTCAATTTCTTCATCATAAATATCTGGTTTTTTAAAATTTTCCTCTATAGCCAACTCTTCATAGGTTTCTTTGGGTAGCTCATGCAAAAACATTGAAGGACGACTGATAACGATGCCGTTTCTGGAAGAATATTTAGTTTGAGGGTAGCTTATATACAAATTAGTTTTAGTCCTAGTAGTTGCTACGTAAAACAGCCGCCGTTCTTCTTCCAAAGCTTCTTTAGTAGAAAAAGATTTAGGATGAGGGAAATCATATTCGCAGAATCCAATAATAAATACCGTCTCCCACTCTAGCCCTTTAGCCTGATGTATAGTGGAAAGAGTTAGAAAATCTTTTATATCTTGGCTTTTTAGGAGAGTTTCGCCTTTAAACTCTTCAAAAGAGCTTAAATCTAACAAAAAATCTTTTACCGAAGAGTAATCAGAAGCCAGTTTAGTTAACTCTTCTAAGTCTAATATTCTATCTTCGGGATTATCAAATGATAGATAGCAGTAGTTTTTATAATTTTCTAAAATTTTTTCCAAAGCTTCTTTAGGATTTTGAGTCTTATTTAATGCTTTCATTATCGATAGAAACTCTTTGAATCCTTGACGCTGGCGTTGGGGTAATTTTTTTTCAATATTCTCATTTTTTATGCCTGACATTAAACTGTTCCAAATTTTATAAGCGGAACTTCTGCCGATTCCTCTATGAAGACAAATAGCTCTTTTGAAAGAAAGTTCGTCTTTATCATTTAATATTATTTTAAGATAGGAGAAAACATCTTTAATATGTGCTTGTTCGAAAAATCTTAATCCTCCTCTTATGAGGTAAGGAATATTTCTTTTTAATAATTCCATTTCTAATTCTAAAGCTTGGAAACGGGAGCGAAAAAGGACCGCTATATTACCGAGGTTAATGCCTTCGGAGTTTAGCTCTACTATTCTTTGAGCAACGAAGCGGGCTTGCTGGTAAACATCTTTAGTTTTTACCACGTAAGGTATTGGGCCGTTAGATTTCGTTGCCTCTAAAGTTTTAGGAAATTGATTAAGATTATGCTTAATTATTTCATTAGCTAAAGAGAGTATCTCAGGGCTAGAACGATAATTTAACTGTAATTTAAATATCTTTGTATTTTCAAAAGTTTTTGGAAAATCTAAAATATTATTAATATCCGCAGCCCTAAAAGAGTATATTGATTGGGCATCATCTCCGACTGCCAGGATATTTTTATGGTAAAAAGCCAAGCGTTTAAGTATTTCAAATTGCAATTTATTGGTATCTTGATATTCATCTACAAGTATATACTCAAATGTTTTAGAATATTTTTCGCAAACTGCGGGATCATTTAAAACCTTCAGCCATTGCGATAAAAGATCGCTAAAATCCATGATGTTAGCTTCTTTTTTTTTCTTTTCGTAACAGGAAATTACTTTGATAATTAAAGGAGTATATTCTTCTATGTGAGGATAAAATTGAGCGTTAATTGTTTCAATATCCTTCTGAGAATTTATAGCTAAATTATATATATTGTATATGATGTCTTTTTTAGGAAATATTTTTTCGCTCTTGTTCAGTTTTAAATCTTCTAAACAGTCTTCGATTAAGTCTTTAGCATCTTCTTTATCGACGATAGTAAAATTTGAAGAATACCCGATAAGCTTAGATTCTTTTCTTAATATGATATTACCGATATGGTGAAAAGTTCCGGCCCATAAATTGGTGAGGCTAGATTTAAGCAATAGTTCAGCCCGATTAATCATTTCGTTAGCGGCCCGGTTGGTAAAAGTCACTAAGAGGATATTAGGTTTTAGAACGCCTCTTTCTAAGAGATAAGCTAAACGATATATTAAAACCCGGGTTTTTCCGCTGCCGGCTCCGGCTAAAACTAAAGATGGTCCTTTAGCTTCTTCGACAACTTTTAATTGCTGAGAGTTGAGGCTTTTCTCGTAATCGATGATAGAATTATTTAAAAATGGTTCTAATCTATAAGTTTTCATTGGAATTTTTTTAAGCTTATTATCGGTGTAGCTATCTTACCACAAATAATTCAAAATAAAAATGTTGATAAAAGGATTATAAACAGTTATACTTATCTACAAGTCAGATTAGGGCATAATTTGACAAAATGAAGTGAGTAGGCATAACTTATCCCACACCCAGAAAGAGCAATAATAAAAATCTCTGGGTGTGGAGTAATTCGACTACAGTCTTTTTCGGCACGCTTCGCGTTTGAAAAAGACTAAGTCTCATTAAAAGGAGGTATCTGATGAAAGCTAAAAAAGGGGGAGAGATCATTTTTACTACTGACAACAAAGTAGGCAAATTAGAAGAAATAGCCAGGTCTATTAAAGACAATGGGATAAATATCCGAGCGATTTCTGCCTGGGTAATTGACGGCAGAGCTTTTTTCCGTTTAGTTTCTTCCGATAATGCCAAAGCCAAAGAAGCTTTACGGAATCTAGGCAAAGATATAGATGAAAAAGAAGTCGTTATCGTAGATATACCGGATAAAGTCGGCCAACTCTTTACTCTTGCTTCTAAACTAAAAGATAATAATATCGATCTTAAACATATATACGGAACAACTTCTCAATCAGAAAAAACAGCAGCTATTATTTTTTCTTCGGATAATAACGATAAAGCTTTAAAGATTATTACCGGTTAATAAAGTCTGCCAAGAATTTTATTCTAAGGCAAGCTAGCCGTTGATTTTATACGTAGGATAAAGCTTATTAAAATGGCGGTACTCGCTTTATCCTAAGATATTATTAGTATATGCAAATTAAGTTTCCTTCTTCCTTTCTTTGGGGGGCAGCTTTATCCAGTTATCAATGTGAAGGAGACAATGAAAATTCTGACTGGTGGGATTGGGAAAGAAAAAGAGGGATAGAAAGATCGGGTTTAGCTTGCAATCATTATAATTTATTTAAAGAGGATTTTAAATTAGCTCGCACTTTAAACCTTAACTCGTTAAGGTTGTCAATAGAATGGGCCAGAGTTTGTCCGCAACCGGATACTTTCTCTCAAGAAGAATTAGAACATTACCGTTTAGTAATAGAAGATCTGATCAAGCAAAGATTAAGGCCTTTAGTTACTCTACATCATTTTACTAATCCTATCTGGTTTTCTCAAAAACAAGGCTGGCTCGCCGCCCGTAATGTCGATCATTTCCTTTTTTACCTTAAAAAAATAGCTGAGACTTTTAAGGATAAAGTAGATTTATGGCTAATCTTTAATGAGCCGTTAGTATATATTTATAATAGCTTTATCCGCGGAATTTGGCCTCCCGGTGAAAAGTCCTTAAGATTAGCTAAGAAAGCTTTAAATAATATCATAACTGCTTATCTTATCGGCTATCAGGAAATAAAGAAATTGAACCAAAAATATTTTTTAAGTTCCCAAGTCTCTTTCGCTAAACATATCAGGGTTTTTTCAGGATGCCGAGATTTTATTTTTTTTCTAAATTCACTAAGTGCTTTTTACCGCAGTAAGCAATTTAATTTTTGGCTTATCGATAAGCTTTGTAATAAACGCAGTTTGGATTTTATTGCCGTAAATTATTACTGTAAAGAATATGTTCAATTTAGAGGTTTTTTGGGTCGAGAATGCCCAGATATCGGGCATAAAGAGATAAAAAATACCTTAGGCTGGGATATTTATCCCCAAGGGCTATATAAAATTCTTTTAAGTTTAAAAAGATTTAAACTACCCATAATAGTTGCCGAAAACGGTACTTCCGAAATAAAAGATAGCCTCTATGAAAGTTACCTGATACAACACTTAAAGAGTTTAGCTAAAGCTTACTTATGTAAGGTAGATATCCAGGGGTATTTCTGGTGGTCGCTGTTGGATAACTTTGAGTGGGATAAGGGATTTAAACATCGTTTTGGTTTAGCTGAAGTCGATTTTAATACTCAAAACAGAAAGATTAGGCCATTTGCCGCAGTTTATGCTAGAATATGCCGGGACAATGTTATTGAAATTTAAATTATTCTCTTATGGAGTTTAAAGATTTAAAGTTTATCCTTGATAATATTACGCCATTTAATAAGTTAAGTAAAAATAATCTTAGAGATTTTATCGCTATCTCTAAGGTAAAAGAGTATAAAAACGATGAAATTATTTACCGCGAAGGTGGAGAACCAGACTGTTTTTACATTCTTCTTAAAGGAAGAATAGTAGTTTCAACCTATAAAGATCATAAGGATTCCGATATCGATGTCCTTAAACGCGGCACCTGTTTTGGTATGATTTCTCTTTTCACCGACGAACCACATTCTGTTACCGCTAGATCCATAGAAACATCCTATGTTTTACAGGTAGAAAAAAGCGAATTTAAAAAGTTTTTAGAAAAGAACCCGCTTATCTCTTTAGATTTATCACGTATGCTTTCACAAAGAGTTAAAGCTAGGTCAAAACCAAAAACCATATTTCAGTCGAAGAAGATAGGAATTATCCGGGAAGCTTCTGTTGGTGAAAGCGATTATATTTCCGATTTAGCTAGAGAGTTAAAGAATCAAACTAAGAAAAAAGTTATTGCTTTACAAATTGCCTCTGACTCTAAAACTCATAAAAGCAAGATTCTCTTAACCAAAAACTTTCAGGAAGAGACAGCCGAGAGTTATATTGTAAAAGGAGACAGCGACACCATCTATATAACTATAGATAGCCGAGATAATTTCTTTGCTTTGCTTAATTTTATATCCGAAAGGTACCATTTTGTTATTTACGAAATACCGCATAGGTTTTTAGAGGAAAATTATTACGGGCTGGTAAATCCAGTTCAGCAGTTACATTTTCTTATTTATTCTCAAGAAGAATCTTTAGCTTCCGAGGCTTTATATATCCAGAATTTAAAAATAAGAGCTTTATTGAGCCAGGAAAAAATTAAAATTATTTTGCTGGAGCCAAAACAAAAAGAGGATTTAACCTTTGAAAGAAAACAAGAGTTGCTGGGCCACCCTATTTATGCCACTTTGCCTTTTCATAATAGTAGTGATTATAAAGGGGCTTTACGCCGGATATCCCGAGAAATAGGCGAAGTAGTATTAGGGGTAGCTTTAGGTAGTGGTGCTGCTTACGGTTTCTCTCATATCGGAGTTTTAAAGATTTTGGAACAAGAAAAGGTCACTATCGATATTATCAGCGGCTCAAGCATGGGGGCGGTAGTAGCAGCATTTTGGGCTGCTGGTTTCTCTTTCAGCGATACCGAACGCTTCTGTGCCGAAATCGGCAAAAAAATCGGTTCTTTTTCCATTATGGGGTTGAGTTTTCCTTTTCGGGGAATAATGAAAGCCGGACGCTTAGAGAGTATCTTTAAAAGCATTTTTAAGAGTCTAACTTTTTACGACTTAAAACACACTCTTAAAGTAGTCTCTTTTGATTTTGCTAAAAGAAGCACCGTAATATTATCCGAAGGCTTCATCTATAAAGCCTTAGCAGCTAGTTGTGCCTTCCCGGGTATTTTTGAGCCCATTAAATTTAGAAAAGATATTCTTTTAGACGGAGGAGTCCTAAACCCTTTACCTACAGAAATATTGGTAGGCTTTAACGCTAATAAGATAATAGCTTCTAATATAACTCTCTCTAAAGAACAGGCTTATAAAGAGTATCGGAGGCGTAACCAGTTGGGTATACTGGATTTTATTTTTGGCAGTATCGAAACTATGCAGCAAAAATTTATCGAACCAGCTTTAAAAATGGCTGATGTAATTGTACATCCTAACCTAGAAGGTTTAGGCTGGACAGAGTTTAACCGGATAACAGAGTTTATCAAAAGAGGCGAAAAAGCGACTTTAGAAAAGATAGAAGAGATCAAGGAATTAATAAATGCTTAAATATAAGTAGGGTGCAAAAACTATGAATATTACAAAAGTTATCTTTTTCTTTTTGATTTCATTAGGAATTATGAGTTTTTCTTTAGCTCAAGATATGGATACTCGCCTCCAAAAAAATAAAAAGTTTCTTTATAAAGTCTCTTTTAACGGTATACCTTCGGGCTATATAGAGTGGGAATATTTAGGCAAGGAAGTAATTTTAGATAATAAAGAAGCTTACGTTTTACAGGTTAGTTCTGATACCAAAATACTTAAACTGCTGAATTTAGCTAGCAAAGAACAAGTTTTTTTAGATAGTCAAACGCATCTTCCTCTTTGGGTTAAGAGAGATATTGTTTTTTTTGGGAAAAAAGAATTAATTGAAGAAATTTATAATCAAACCAAAGGCTACGTTACCATAAAAAAAAGTAATTCTAAAACCGAAGAAGATATTTTATATCAAAAAAAACCTATACATAATATTTTAGAGCTTCTTTATTTTTTTCCGCTGGGGGTAGAATTAAAAAGTAACAAATGGATGTCTTTTAACCTTCCTAACCAGAAGGTACAGATAAAATTGATAGGAGAAAGAAAAGTAGTTTCGGGAGAAAATACTTTAAGCGCCTATTTTCTTATTGGCAGAGGAGCTAAACGGTTCAGTTTGTGGTTAGATAAGGATAACAGGTTGCCTCTGCGAATGGAAATTATTTTACCGGTAGGAAAAGTTATTATTTTACGGACCGAAAATAATTAGTTTTAAAATGATACACTCGACGGCAATTGTTGATAAAGATGTTATTCTCGGAGAAAATACCGAAATCGGACCTTATAGTGTAGTAGAGCCGGGCGTCCAATTAGGAAGAGCAGTTAGAATTGGGCCTTACGTACATTTAAAAGGCAATACTTATATAGGCGATAATACCTTTATCGGCAGCGGTAGCGTTATCGGAGAAGCTCCACAGATATTAGGTAAAAAGGAATCTTTAGGCAAAGTTCATATCGGTAAAAATAACATTATTAGAGAATACGTCACTATTAATTCTTCTTCTTCTTTAGAAAAAGCTACCGTTATTGGTGATGATAATTATTTGATGGCTTTTTCACACTTAGCTCATGATTGTAAATTAGCTAACAGTATTGTAATTTGCAATGGTTCTTTGATTGCCGGCCATGTAGAAATTCACGATAAGGCTTTTGTCTCCGGTAGCGTAGTAGTCCATCAATTTGTAAGAATCGGCAGGTTAGCAATGGTCGGCGGTCTTTCGCGGGTGAATCAGGATATTCCTCCGTTTATGATGGTAGTAGGAGATTCCCGAGTATGGGGAATAAACGCCGTGGGTATAAAACGGGCCGGTTTTAAACAATCAGAATTAGCTATTATAAAAGATTCTTATAACTACTTATACCGCAAGAAACTACCGCTTAAAAATGCTTTAGCTAAGATAAGGGAAATCAAATCGCCGTTCAGCGAAGAGATAGCACTTTTTATTCTTTCTTCTCAAAGAGGCATCTGCGGCCCTAAAAAAAGTACTCTTTGGGAGAAGTTATTTTTAGACTACCCTTATTTCTTAAGGACGAGAATACCCTTTCCTTATAAATATTAAGCCAGTATTTTAGTGGCGAAGATTATCCATCCGGTGTGCGAAGGCATTCTTTGTTCGGGCCGGGTTTTACCTTTTCGGACTAAAATTCTTCTTAAATGTATTTCCATCGATTCGATATTGATAAATTTTTTTTCTTCTAAGGTAAAAACTGTTTTAGTAAGCTGTTCGAAACTGGGGCATATGGTAGCTAGGCGTGAGCCGCCTTTTAAAGAAGCATAAGCAGCATCGATTAAATCCCAAGGGCTACCGATATCAATCATTACAAAATCAACTTCTTTTTCGTCAAAACTGTCGATAACTTCCCGGTGTTTAAATTCCACCCAATCTATCAGGCCATTTTTCTTTAAATTATTACGGGCATTCTCTAAAAATTCTTCGTTTTTTTCATAGCTATAGACTTTTCCGTCGGGCCTTACAAAGTTAGCCAAGGCCGTAGTTAAAGCGCCGCTTCCGGAGCCGGATTCAATAACTTTAGCTCCAGGATAAATATTAGCACGAACAAGAATCATACCAATATCTTTAGGATAAAGAATTTGGGTTTTTCTTTTTGTTTTCATAATCATCTCATAAAGATACGGCTTTAGAAGATAAAAGCTGGCGCCTAAATTAGTTTCGATTTTTTCACCGAATTCCTTACCAATTATATCCGCTATCTTTAAAAAACCTTTGTTAGTGTGGAAAGTTTTTTCGCCGACTTTAAGAAGAAAGTTTAGCCTTTCGTCATTATAGAGAAATACTAGGTCATCTTTATTTATCATAAAATCAATAATACCATCTTAAAAACATCTTGCAAGAATATATTGTTTGTATTAAACTTTAGATAGTTTCTAAGCCATAAAATAAAATTTTTATTGAAAAAATTAAGAGAATATAAAGATGTATATAGTCTTTGCCGAAGGCGAAGGGTTCGAGCTAACCCTAGAGAAGAAACTTATTGTATCCATCGTTAGCAATGTCTTAAGATAAAAGTTTTGCTGACAGAGCCAAGTAATGTAATCAAGATAAACTATAGTTGGGTGAGAGATGAAGTATGTAATGATCGTTCCCGATGGAGCTAGTGACTATCCTATCGATATTCTGGAAGGGAAAACGCCTTTTGAAGTCGCCGAAACTCCTTTTATGGATTCTTTAGCTAAAAAAGGTTCATTAGGGCGCATCAAAACAGTACCGCGAGGTTTTACTCCTTCTAGTGATGTGGCTAATCTAGCTTTATTAGGCTATGATCCTAGCCTTTATTATACCGGTAGAGGCCCTTTGGAAGCAGCCAATTTAGGAGTCGACTTAGATAAGGAAGATTTGGCTTTTCGTTGTAACCTTATTACCGAATCCGAAGGTAAACTCTTTGACTATAGCGCTGGCCATATAACCGATAAAGAAGCAAAAGTTATTATGAAAGATATCAATGATGAACTGGGGAAAGATAATATCCAATTTTATTTCGGAACCAGTTATCGCAATATAATGGTTATTAAAGAAGGATGTAAATTAGGTTTAGAAAAACTAAAATATTTTGCTCCCCACGATATTATGGGGCAGGAGATTTCGCGATATTTACCGCACGGCAAAAATAGCCAGATTATAATTGACCTTATGAACCGCTCTAAAGAGATTTTGTCTAAACACGAAATAAATAAAGTTAGGATAGATTTAGGCGAAAGCCCGGCCAATATGATTTGGCTTTGGGGTTGCGGTCCTAAACCGTCTTTACCGAATTTTAAAGAACAATTCGGCCTTAGCGGAGCAGTTATCTCTGCTGTAGATCTTATAAAGGGAATTGGTAGAATAATCGGTTTGGAAGTTATAAAAGTACCGGGCGCTAACGGCTACTACGATACCAATTATAAGGGGAAGGCAGAAAAAGCTCTGGAAGCTTTAGACCATTGCGATTTTGTATTTATCCATATTGAAGCTACCGACGAAGCCGGTCATAATCAGGATTTACGCATGAAGATAACTTGTATCGAAAGAATAGATAAGATGGTGGTAGGCACTATTGTTAATAAGTTAAAAGATAAAGATTTTAGAATTTTAATCACCCCCGATCATCCTACTCCGGTTTCTAAAAGGACCCACACTGACGAACCCGTCCCTTTTTTAATTGCTGGTTCCGGAATAGCGAGCGGCGGTTTTTCTTCCTATTCGGAAACTGAAGCCCAAAATAGCTCCCTTTATTTTAATAAAGGCATCGATTTATTAAATTATTTTTTTCATAAATGAGCATATTAATTTTTCTTCTCGCTATCGGTTTGCTTATCTTAGGCTATATTTTTTATGGCAATTACATCGTTTCTATATTTGGCATAGATAAAAATAAAATAACACCTGCTTTAGCTAAAGAAGACGGTGTGGATTATGTTCCGGCTAAGAATTGGCTGGTTATTTTCGGGCATCATTTTGCTTCTATAGCCGGCGCTGGCCCGATAATCGGCCCGATTTTAGCTTATATTTATTGGGGTTGGCTCGGAGCTATGGTTTGGATAATTTTAGGAACTATTTTTATGGGGGCAGTCCATGATTTTTCTTCGCTTTTTATATCTTTAAGGGAAGAAGGCTTTAGCATTGGTCAAATTGCCCAAAAATACGTATCTAAGAGAGCCGGCACATTTCTTTTAATTTTTTTGTGGTTTGCTTTAATAATAGTTATTGCTATTTTTGCCGCTATTTGCGCCAAAAGTTTCATCGATCAACCGGCAGTAGTAGTTTCTTCTTTAGGGTTAATACCAGTAGCTATAGTGGTAGGATTTTTGATTTACCGTTTAAGAGTCAATCTTGTTTTATCTACCTTGTTGGGAATTGCTGGCTTAGGTTTTTTATTAATTTTAGGCCAAGTTAAGCCTTTGGTATTAAACATCGAAAACCCTTATTTTTTATGGGTGCTAATTCTTTTAGTTTATGCTTTCTTGGCCTCGATAATTCCGGTAAATATTCTTTTACAGCCCCGTGATTATCTATCTAGTTTTTTACTTTTCTTCGGTATAACGGTTGCTTTTATCGGCTTATTATCTAAGTCGTACTCTATAAGCGGAGCAAAACTAATACAATTTCAATCCGAAGCCGGCTATATCTTTCCGATGATGTTTATAACTATTGCTTGCGGAGCTATTTCCGGTTTTCATTCTTTAGTTGCCAGCGGAACTACCTCTAAACAGATTGCTAGTGAGGGTGATGCTAAAAAAATAGGTTATGGCGCCATGGTTTTAGAAGGAGTTTTAGCTTTATTAGTTTTATTTGCGGTAGCTTTTGGTTTAAAAGATATACCCCAAGGAATAAGCGAACCGGCAGAAATCTTTTCTTTGGGCTTTGCCAAGATAGTATATTTCTTGGGAGATTATGCTAAATATTTGGCTTTAGTAATACTTAATGCTTTTATTCTTACTACTTTGGATACCGCTACTAGAATAGCCCGTTTTATAACACAAGAGCTGTTTAACATTAATAATAAATGGTTAGCCACCGCCTTAGTTGTTCTTTCCGCAGGTTATTTAGCGCTGATGGATAAATGGAAACTTCTTTGGCCGATATTCGGTGCTTCTAATCAATTGGTAGCCGGATTGGCTTTGATAGTAGCCAGCGGTTGGCTATTTTGTAAGAAAAAAAAGTATTATGTAACCTTCATTCCCGCTATTATAATGATTGTAATTACGATTTTAGCTTTAGCTTTACAAGTAAAAGGATTTTTAGCCGATAAAAATTATCTTTTGTCTTTGATAGGGTTTATTTTAATAAGTTTTGGTATTTTAGGTATTTTTGAATTTAGGAAGATGATAAAATGCAGAATAAGCTAAGAAAAAAATTAATTGTTCAGAAATACGGTGGTTCTTCGGTAGCGAACGTAAAAAGAATCGAAAACGTCGCTCGTAGAATTATTTCTTATGCCCGAGGAGGAAATAAGGTAGTGGTAGTTATCTCGGCTATGGGCGATACTACCGATGACCTTATAGATTTAGCTAAAAAAATTAACCCTTCCCCTTCGGAGCGGGAAATGGATATGCTAATATCTACCGGAGAGCAAATATCCTGCTCATTATTAGCTATGGCTATCCACAAAAGAGGAACTAAAGCCATTTCGTTTACCGGGCCTCAAGTGGGGATTATCACTGATACTGATCATACTCAAGCCAAAATACTTAAGATAGAGACTAACCGTTTAAAAAGAGAATTAGCTGGAGGAAATGTAGTGATAGTAGCTGGCTTTCAAGGTTTGAGCACAGCTTTAGAGATAACTACCTTAGGCCGGGGAGGTTCAGACTTAAGTGCCGTAGCTTTAGCAGTAGCTTTAAAAGCAGATATTTGTGAGATATATACCGATGTCGACGGTATTTATACCGCCGATCCTAGAATCATTTCTAATGCTAAAAAATTAGATAAAATAACTTTTGATGAGATGCTTGAAATGGCGTCGCGCGGCGCCCAGGTTATGCATACCAGAGCAGTAGAAGTTGCCAAAAAATTCAATATTTTCTTGCATGTAAGAAGTAGTTTCTCGAAAAAGGAGGGAACAGTAATTATGAAGAAAACATCATCTATAGAAGAGCCGGTAGTAAGGGGAGTCGCTCTTACCGAAGATGCAGTCAAGATAACCCTTTGTGATTTGCCCGATAAGCCGGGAATTGCCGCTTATATTTTTAATAAATTAGCTGCTAAAAGTATTAATGTAGATATGATTGTTCAAAATGTGAGTCATAAGAGAATAACCGATATATCTTTTACCGTCGCTAAAAAAGACGGGGCTAAGACACTTAAGATATCTAAAATGATTTCTAAAGATATTGGAGTCGGCGATATCCGTTCCGACGAAAATATCGCTAAAGTTTCTTTAGTAGGAGTAGGTATGCATTCGCATTCTGGTGTAGCAGCCAAGTGTTTTCTGGCTTTAGCGAGAAATAAAATCAATATTGATATGATTTCTACTTCAGAAATAAGTATTTCTTGTGTAGTAAAAAAAGACGCTGGTAAAAAAGCTTTAAGATCTTTGCATAAGGCTTTTAAACTGGATAAATTATAGGGAGGAAATTTGGTATTTAAGAGCAAACGCCGCGAGGAAAGAATTACTTTTAGATTTCCGATTAGATACGAAAGGATGTCTTTTGACGGTAACCTTAGCATGCCGGTTACGGCTATGGTACGTGACCTAGGCTTACAAGGAGCGAGTTTTTACGCTCAGGAAAAATTAGAGTTAAACTCTAAAGTAAAGATGAGTTTTACTCTTCCGGGAGAAGAAGAGTCGTATCTTTTTGGAAGAGTAGTAAGAGTTTCTTTAAGCGATGAACCGGAAATGGAATATACTATCGGCGTAGATATTGAACAATTAGATCAAAAAGGTGCTGAAGCTATAGGCAAGTTTTTGCTCAAACTCAATATGCACAATGTCTTAGATAATATAAAGTTGACGAATGTTATGGATATTCATTTCGTGGCCGGATACCCTTTAATAGTAAAAAGATTGGGAAAATTGGAATTGCTTGAAGGTGAACCTTATGATGAAGCTACTCTAAGAAATTTATTGTTAGGTTCCTTGGATAGCCAACGGTATCGCGAATTTTTAGAGCACAAGGAGCTCAATTTTATTTTTACTCATCGTAAAGGAGTAAGATTCAGAGTTAATCTTCATCTTCAGCTAGGTAAGGTAGAGGGGGTTTTTAGGGTTATTCCTACGCAAGTTCCGATACCAACTCGTTTGGGATTTCCTTCCATTGTAGAAGAATTGCTTGGCAATACTAACGGTTTAATTTTAATTGCCGGTAGAACCGGTTCGGGTAAGACTACTACTTTAGCTTCGATGGTTGACTTTTTAAATAATAAACGGGAAAATATAATTATATCTATAGAGAAACCCATTGAATACATACATACCAACAGAAAATCTATTATTAAACAGCGAGAGGTTGGTAAAGATACCGATTCTTTTTATGAGGCGGCTAAAAATGCCCTTCGCCAGGATCCCGATATCTTAGTCATTGGTGAGATTTTAGACCAGGAAACTATGGATGTTGCTATTACTGCTGCTGAGTCCGGAGCATTAGTGTTGACAACTATACACGCTCCTACTTCTTCTCAGGCTTTGGATAAGATAACTTCCTTTTTTCCTCCGCAAATTCAACGGTATATTTTAGGACGGTTATCTTTAGTCCTAAAAGGCGTTATCACTCAAAATCTTATACCGCGGTTAGATAAGAAAGGCTTAGCTTTGGCAGCGGAAATATTAGTAGTGAATAGTGCTTTGAGGAATGTAGTAAAAGACGGCCTTTGGGCTCAAATTCCCACGGTTATCCAGGTGGGAAAAAAGATAGGTATGCAATCGATGGAAGAATCTTTGGACAGCCTTTATCGTAAAGGCATTATTGATATCGGTTATTTAAGAGATTATCTATGATGAAAAAAATTTTAATTTATGATACTACTTTAAGAGACGGTTCTCAAACCGAAGGTATATCTTTTACTGGCCAGGATAAAATTAACATTGCCAAAAGATTGGATGATTTTGGCATTGATTTTATTGAAGGAGGATGGCCTTATTCTAACCCTAAAGATAAGGAATTTTTTAAATATTTCAGGAAGAATAAACTTAAAAAAAGTAAATTAGTTCCTTTTGGTTCTACTGCCCATCCTTTAAGTCCTGCCGGTAAGGATAAAAACCTTATTAGCTTAATTGAATCTGATACTGAATATGTTGCTATTTTTGGGAAAAGCTGGGATTTACATGCCAAAGGAATTTTAAAAATAAGTTTAGAAGATAATCTTAAGATTATCTTTGAGAGTATAAAATTTTTAAAGAGCCAAGGTAAAAAAGTATTCTATGATGCAGAGCATTTTTTTGACGGCTATAAAGCTAATCCCGAATATGCCTTAAAAACTTTAAACGTTGCTAAGGATGCCGGATGCGATATGCTAGTTTTATGTGATACTAACGGCGGCACTTTACCGTGGGAAATAGAAGAGATAGTGGATAAAGTAAACCAAAAACTTTGCCTTAAAGAATTCGGAATTCATTGTCATAATGATTTAGGTTTAGCAGTAGCTAATTCTTTAGTTTGTATCGAGAAGGGTTGTTCTCTTGTCCAAGGTACTATGAACGGTTATGGAGAAAGATGCGGAAACGCCGACTTAATCACTATAATCGGTATATTGCAATTTAAAATGTCAAAAGCTATTTCAGTTTCAAAGAAAATTAGCGAACTTACTCACTTATCACATTATATTAGCGAAGTATGTAATATGGTGCACCGTGATAATTATCCTCTTGTTGGTAGGAGCGCTTTTACTCATAAGGGAGGGGTACATATTGATGCAGTAATAAAAAACCCCTTAGCTTATGAACATATGGACCCTTCTTCAGTAGGTAATAAGAGAAAATTTGTGGTATCGGAGTTAGCCGGCAAGTCGACTTTAGTAGTTAAAGCTAAAGAATTAGAATTTGATTTAGACAAAAAGTCCCTTAAGGCTAAAAAATTGCACCAATTAATCCAAAAGTTAGAAAATCAAGGTTATCAATTCGAGGCTGCCGAAGGTTCTTTTAAGTTATTACTGCAAAAAGAACTCAATAAGTGTAAAGATTTTTTTAAGCTTTTAGGTTTTAAAGTAACAGTAGAAAAACGGCACGATAATAAGTTAATTTCGGAAGCAACGATAAAGTTAAAGATCAATAATAAATTAGAGCATACAGCTTCGGAGGGTGACGGCCCCGTGAACGCTTTAGATAATGCTTTAAGAAAAGCCCTTTTGCAATTTTACCCTACTCTTTCTCAGATGCACCTTACTGATTTTAAAGTAAGAGTGTTAGATGAAAAATGCGGAACAGCAGCTAAAGTCCGGGTTTTAATCCAATCGCAGGATCAAAACGAAAATTGGTCGACAATCGGCGTTTCCGAAAATATTATTGAAGCTTCTTGGCAAGCTCTCCTTGATTCCGTCGAATATAAACTGCTTAAAGATTCCCGAAAGCAAAAATAAAAGCTAGCCTTTTATTCTTGTAGACAGCAGCTAAATCTGTCAAAATACTCAATTATCAAGGTCTTAATTTCATATTGTTTTTTCTTAAGCAGGTGATATAATTTAACAACATTATTATTTAAAGATTATATTAAGGGGGAATTCTCTATAATTTTATGAAGATTAAGGGTGCTAAAATATTAATCGATAGTTTGATTAAAGAAGGCGTAGAGGTTATTTTTGGGTATCCGGGAGGATCAGTCATACCTTTTTTTGACGCTCTCTACGATGCCCCTATAAAATTTATTTTGACTCGCCACGAACAAGCCGCAGCACACGCTGCTGATGGTTATGCCCGTTCTACCGGTAAAGTTGGTGTCTGTGTGGCTACTTCTGGGCCGGGAGCCACTAATCTTACCAC
>JAGOLA010000064.1 GCA_017994375.1 Candidatus Omnitrophota bacterium
TGCTTATACTGGCTCATAGCTGGATCATTAGCCAAGCTTAAAGAAACCGGGCTAACTATTGTCTGATAGGCATAATTGGGAAAATCACTGAAAATCGTCGGGCCACTGTTGACTATGCTAGAGAATCTTTTTCCGGCTTCAATTTCCATTTGGCCTTCGGCTAAAGCAGTTGCTATCTGGATAGCTTCGGGAGTAGCATGCTTAGCCATTATCTGGTAAAACATAGCTCCCACCGGAGCAAGAGAAATCCCCAAAACAACGATAACTGCTATCAGCTCAATTATGGTAAATCCTCTAAGTTTACGGATATACATCTTGAATATTTACGCTCCCGGTTCCTTGCTTAACAATTATATACTTTCTATTATTGTTTAAAACTATCCCGGCCGGATTCGCCAAAGGCGTAGCATTAAAAGGAGGTGCTGGCTGGATACTATAAGGAACACCGTCCCGGTCAAACATCAAAGCATAATTAAGATTATTAAAAACTACTAAGGTAATATCTACTCCCAAAAAATCTACAGAATTTAATTGAACATCAAAATCTTCTTGGGTCAAAGGATTCTTAGCTTTAACTGATACGCTCCAATCACTAGCTCCATAGGTATTCTCAATATAGATACTATAATTATCAGCGGCAGCGTTAAATAAAATTGCCGTTCTTCTTTGCAGCTGCATAGCTAACCTCTGAGCATAACGGATATCAGACTGAATCTTATAGGCCGCTTGGGCTATACGCATACCTTCTAAATCCGGTATTTGGGTTATTGCCACTGCTGATACAATGCCTATAACTAGTAAAACCATAACCAACTCTAAAATGGTAAAAGCTGACTTATTTATCATAAATATCGTGGTATTTTTCTTTGATTTTATTCAAAGCCTCATAAGCTGGAAAATAATTTTTATCCAATTTTAATACTTCTTCATAGCAAGATTGAGCTTGTTTAATATCTTTTATCTCTTCATAAACTTTTCCTAAATTATACCATACATGAGGTTGATTAGGATTGACCATTAAGTTAACGATACAATAAGCAATAGCATTTTTAATATCTCCCATTTTATAATAAGTAGCAGCTAGATTATTGTAAACCGTATAGCCATCCGGAAAATTATTAATATTAGTTTGCCAGTAAGTGATGATATTGTGGTATTCATAATTACGCTTAAAAGTCAATATAGCATAAGAAGTTAAAAAAAAGCTAAGGGCAATAACGGCAATCTTTCTAAAAAAATTCCGGTAGTATTTTTGTTGGTTAATAAACTCCCAGGCCTTTAAAAATAAAGCGGCGATAGCAATTGAGAAACCAACCGAAGGTAAATAAAGATAGCGCTCCGAAATGATATTAGCGACAGGAATAATATTTGAATAAGGTAGATAAGTAATAAAAAACCAAATAATTCCGAATGATACCGGAGCTATCTTACGCCGGCATTTAAAAAAGCTTATAATTAAGCCGATAAAAATTGCTATTGAAAAGAAAAGAGCCGGGCTTAACTCCTGAATTTTGGTAGTATTAAAAGCAAAAGGATGATACAACCCTCTTTGATAAGGTAAATAAAGAATCTTTAAATAGTAAAGAAAAGCTTTGGCTGCTACGATTAGATAGCTATACCCGCGGTAATAAAAAATCATGTGCATAAATCTATTTTGATTAATAAAGAAATGCAACATGACTAAACTAGAAAGAAGTAAGATGAAAGATAACAGTATTAGCCTAAATTTAATTATGGATTTATCCTCTGATTTTTTTTCTCGAAATAACAAATCATATAAGATGAATAAAACTGGCAGAACTACTACCGAATTACCGACAAAAAAGCAAATAATAAAAGCTAAAGCGGCTAGGCTGATATTAAGAAAAGAGCGGTAAGACTTTACATAGAAAGTAAAGGAAAACATAAAAAATAAGCCGGATAAGGCGTAAGAACCGCCGGAAATCCAGCTAACCGCCTCAGTATGTATAGGATGCAAAGCAAAAATAATAGCAGATAAAAATGATAAGCTTGTTTTATGAAATAAAATTTCACAAAGAATAAAAAGTAAAATTGCGCAAAGTGAATTTGTTAAGACGTTAAAAAGATGAAAATAAAAGGGGTTATCCGGGCTAAAATCCCAAATTAATGCCCGAATAACTTCATTAAATACATTATGGTGAACGCTAAAGTGCTTAGAAAAATATGTTTTTAAATCGTGGATGCGCTCTTCTTTTTGGATAGTTCTAATATCATCGACTAAAAAATCACCCCAAAGTGAATTGGCATAAATAGTGAAACTAATAATAAAAAGCAGCCCTATTAAAATTGATTTTGGTATTCTATCAAACTGCATACTTAAAATTATCAAAACTAAAAAAAATATGGCTGACTCTTCATTAATGAAATTACCTTAATGAAAAGCCAGCCATTATTTATAAATAAAATCTTAAAATTAAATTACGTTGATTTAAAATCCTGATCCTTGCGTCTCATCAGCTGAACTCCAAATACGGCCGGTATTAGCATCATAAATCCATCCCGCCGCGCTATTGGCAGCCTCGGCAGCACCGGCAACAATGAGATTAGATCTAGTGTAGGGATTCTCTGGAATTTGTCCGGAAGCCATAACGCCACCGGTCGTAGCTGTCATATTTGCCAAAGTTGGCCAGCCAGCTGTACCAGAAGCAGCTTCCTTAGCATACCATATAGAAATGCCGCTGCGTAATCCGCCTAAAGCTCCTTTTACTGCCGCTACCTGGGCATCTCCTTGAAGATTAAAAAAAGTTGGTATAGCCACAGCAGCTAAAATTCCTAAGATAACAACAACCATGATCAACTCAATTAAAGTAAAACCTCTGTTTCTTAGCATACTAGCGCACCTCCTTTGCTATTTTTGCTATTATTAAGTAGTAATTTTAACATAATAACTTGGTTTGTAAAGATAAAATTTAGCTAATTACCTATACCTGTTTGAACAACTGCATTAGGTTCCACATTGGCATAAATATTCCCAAAGCCATAATTAGAACCATAATCCCCAAAACTAAAATAAGTAAAGGTTCGATATAAGTAGTTAAATTTTTGATCATATAACTACTTTCTTGGTCATAATAATCCGCTACTCCCATCAATAGTTCATCGATATTACCGGTTTCTTCGCCGATAGAAACCATTTGAACCACAATAGGCGGAAATAATTTAGAAACTCGCATTGGATTAGTTATTCCTTTGCCTTGGCTTACACTTTCTTTGATATGCTCTATAGCCCGGGTGATAGTAATATTTCCTACCGAATCAGAAACTAAATCTAAAACCTCTAGTATCGGTATGCCGCTTTTTATCAGAATTGCGCTCACTCTTGAGAAACGCGACATCAGAATCAATTGCAATAATGGTCCGAATACCGGCACTTTCAATTTAAAATTATCCCAAAGCGGCCGACCGCGCCGGGAATTAATAAAGCGTTTAAAAATAAAAACTGCTAAAGCTGCTCCTAAGATTAAAAGATACCAAAATTTATGAATGACTAAATTAGTAGTTATCAATAAACGGGTCGGAAGAGGTAACTGCGTGCTATATTGAGCATAAAGAGAAGCAAAACGGGGAACTACAAAAGTAATTACAATTAAAAAACCTAAACATAGAGCACAAAAAGCAATGATAGGATAACGAGTAGCGGATTTTATACTGGCTTTAGTAACTATTTCCTGTTCGATCAGATTAGAAATTCTTTCCAGAACTTCGACTATCCTGCCGCTAGCTTCGGCGGCTTTAATCATACCGATATAAATACTATCAAAAACCTGCGGATATTTTCCTAGAGCTTGAGAAAGGCTACAACCGCCCCGGACATCGCGTAAAATCTCCTCTATAATTTCCCGTAAATACTTGTTTTCGGTCTGAAGAATTATAGCCTCTAAGCTTGATACAATATTGACCCCGGCCTTCTGGAGCGAGTAAAGCTGGCGGGTAAAAGTATTTATTTCGTTAAGTCTTACCCGGGTAATTCTTTTCAAAATCTTATCGGTAGTTATTTGCGGGGCTTTGCTTACTGCAATCGGGCTATATCCCATACTGCGAAGTTTATTGGCAGTATCTTCTTCGGAATCGGCAGTAATTACTCCACTGATGAGTTTAGCAAATTTATCTCTGGCTTTATATTTAAAATTGGGCATTTTAAAAAGAGTTCGCTAAAATTTTATCGCTAAATACTCTCGGTTACCCGTAGCACTTCTTCAATAGTAGTTATTCCTTCTTTAGCTTTTTGTAAACCGTCGGAAAAAAGAGTACTCATGCCAAAACTTAAAGCTTTTTTCTTAATTTCGCCAGCTGAAACTTTAGCCATAATCATTTCCCGGATTTCTTCATTAATTACCAATAACTCATAAATTCCGATTCTTCCTAAAAATCCGGTTTTTTTACAATGCTTACATCCTTTACCGCGATAAAAATCAACTTTATCGGTTATTCTCAAATCTTTAAGAGTATTTTCGCTTAAATTATACTTTTCTTTACAATTAGAGCAGTTAACTCTTACTAATCTTTGAGCTAATATAGCAATAACCGAAGTAGCTACTAAAAAGGGTTCGATACCCATATCAATAAGTCTGGTTAAAGCCGAAGCTGCATCATTAGTATGCAAAGTAGAAAACACTAAATGACCGGTTAAAGACGCCCTTATAGCAATATCGGCTGTTTCTCTATCACGGATTTCGCCTACCATAATAATATCCGGATCTTGACGCAATATGCTTTTTAAACCGCTAGCAAAAGTCAAATCAGCTTTAGGATTAATTTGGGTCTGACGGATTAAATTCAATTCATATTCAACTGGGTCTTCTATGGTAATAATATTCTTATCGACAGAGCTTATTGCCGATAAAGCCGCGTAAAGAGTGGTAGTTTTCCCGGAACCGGTAGGACCTGTAACTAAAATTATTCCGTTTGGCCGATGAATTATTTTTTCAAAATCTTTAAGATTCTTATCGGACAAACCCAGTTCTGCTAAACCTAAAAGCACCGAAGATTTATCAAGAATACGAGCCACTATATTTTCGCCGTAAATAGTAGGAAAACTAGAAATACGCAAGTCTAGGCTACGGCCTTCCATTTTAAGCTGAATCCTTCCGTCTTGAGGCTTGCGAGTTTCGGAAATATCCATTTTAGCCATAACTTTAATACGTGAAGCTAAAGCACTCTGAAGATGCTTAGGTATACTATGGGCCTCATACAAAACACCATCGATACGATAACGTACCAATAGTCTGTCCTGCTGAGGCTCGATGTGAATATCGCTAGCTTTATCTTTAACGGCTTGCATTATGAGTAAATTGACTAATTTTATAACCGGTGCATCTTCGGCTATTTCAGCTAATCCACCAATATTTTTTTGGCGTTCCTCTAATTCTTCTTTAGATAAATCTTTCATTAGTTCTTCTACATTACCCATAACGCTGTAATACTGATCGATTACCTTTTGAATCATCTCTGTTGTCGATAAAACGGTATCTATGGCGCCGACATTGCTCTTTTTACGAATTTCATCAATAGCATTGATATTCTGGGGATCTTCCATAGCCACCGTTAAAGTATCTCCAATTTTAAATAACGGTACTACTTTGTAACGTTTGGCAATATTTTCAGGAATCAATTTTATAACTTCCGGATCAACTAAATAATCGCTTAAATCCATAAAAGGCACACCGATAGATTCTGCTATCGCCGCAGCAATATCAATTTCAGAGATAAACCCTAATCTCTCAAGGGCTTTTTCCAAAGTAACGCCCTTATTACGGCATTCTTCTTGAGCCCGTTCAATCTGCTCTGCGGTAATTATTCCTTTTTTGAGCAATAAATTCAAATTTGACTGGCGCAAACTATTTCCTCCTATTCATTATTTTAATAAATCCTCTATTTTTTTTAAGAGGACTTGCGGATCGAAAGGTTTAGTAATATATTCATTAGCTCCAACTTCTCGGCCTAGCTTTTTATCGGTTTCTTGGGCCCGGGCAGTAAACATAATAATCGGAATATTTTTATATTTTTCGTCAAACTTTAACATTCTACAAACAGTAAAACCGTCTATTTTCGGCAGCATTAAATCTAAAATTATTAAATCCGGTTTTTTATTACGGGCCATTTTCAAGCCCTCTTGGCCATCGCTAGCTACTAAAACTTCATAATCATTAGCTTCTAATCTTATCTTTAATAGTTCTACCAGTTGCGGCTCATCGTCTACTACTAGTATTTTTTTTGCCATATTGCCTCCTTAAATCCTCTTTGGTCTAGCAAAGTAACTCTGATAAAAAACAATTATCTAAAGAGCTATCGAGTCAATAAGCTTTTTAATAATTTTTTTATCGCTAGGTTTAAGATTAATAAATTCTAAGCCTATCTTATATCTGTCTTCGGAATTAGCCGAAGATTTATCTGTTTCTGATAGCCAAGCTATTCTCCCTCTTACGGATATTGGTTTCTTTGATTTAAGCAAACAAAGTTTTACGTCTACTTTAGAATCGATATTCAAAGGCTTATTACTAAAAAAGCATAATCCTCCGACTGAAATATCAATGGTTTTGGTGCTTTGAATGTTCTCTTTACTTAAAACAGCTTCAATATTAGCTTTATAATCAACTCTTTTAAAACGCCTGATTTCTGAACCGATATATATTTTCTTTAAATATAAATTAGCTAAAAGCTGCTGGGTACTAGTCACTGAATCTTTAGGAGTATAAGAAAGCATACCTAAGTTAATAAAGACATTTTTAATTCTTTTGTTTATAAAGTATTTTTGCATTTCCTCTTTAAATTTTTCGCACAATCCTAGGACCGATTCCTCAGTTGCTTTAGGAAAAATAATACTGACCTCTCCGTTGTGGTAATCACAAAAAGCAATTTGCGCTTCTCCTTTATTTATTTTTAAAAATTCAGACAAAGTATCATTTATAATTACCTTTAAATCCTTAAATAACTTATGGGGGTTAATTTTAGCCCTGGTTTTAAATGTTAAAAAATTGACAATAAGCAAATTAATCAAATATAAAGGTATTCCTTTGTATAATAAATTATTAATCTGATCTCTTATCGTTTTATTCAGAACGCTTTCGGTGTAATAACGCGGCAGAGTAAAATAAAACTTACTACCTACGCCCGGCGTAGATTCAACCCATATCTCGCCGCCGTGTTTTTCTATCAAGTCTTTTACTATAGAAAGGCCAAGCCCTACGCCTTCTTTCTTTTGGCCATTCGATAAGGTAATCTGGCTGAATTTACGAAAAAGTTTCGGGATATCTTGCGAAGCAATTCCGACACCGGTATCTATTACTCCCACTCGAACTCTATCTTGCAAAATTCTTACCTCTATTTTAATTTTTCCGTTTTTTTCGGTAAATTTTATGGCATTATTAATCAAGTTGGCAAACACCTGATTAATTCTGTTAGCATCAATAAAAATATTAACTTGTTTTTTAGGTAAAGAATAAGTTAATTCTAATCCTTTTTCGTTAGCTAGACGATTAAAAAAGTCTAAGGAGTTCATTAGCAAATCATTGAGATTTACCAATGAATAACGAAATTTAACTTGGCCGGACTCAATTCTTGAGATATCCAACAACTCTTCTACGATATTAACAAGACGTTCTATATTTTCAACGGCCTTTCGAAGCAAATTTTTTTGTTTTTCATTTACTGTACCGACAATCTCATCCAATAATAGCATAATTGCTTCTTTTATTACCGCCAAGGGGGTTCTTATCTCATGCGAAACTACCGAAACAAATTCTGATTTCATTTTGTTTATCTCTTCTAAGACTTCGAGCTTTCTCTCTAAACGTACCCGGTCTTCTCTTAAACTTTCTAATTGCATACGATTGGTAATATCTCTAGTAA
>JAGOLA010000065.1 GCA_017994375.1 Candidatus Omnitrophota bacterium
TCCTTATTCATTGTTGAGGAGATTCTTTAGATATTGGCCGTAAGAGGTATTTACGGAATCAGCTATTTTTTTTAAATCTTTGGGCTTAATATATCCCATGCGGTAAGAAATTTCTTCAATACATCCGATTTTAAGGCCTTGCCTATCTTCGATAGCTTTAACAAATAGAGCGGCTTCCAATAAAGAATCGTAAGTACCGGTATCAAGCCAGGCGTAGCCTCGCCCTAATAACTTTACTTTCAATCGGTTATTTTTTAAATAAATATTGTTAATATCGGTAATTTCTAACTCGCCTCTTTTAGAAGGTTTAATTTTCTTAGCAATATCTACTACTTGATTGTCATAAAAATATAGCCCGGTAACAACCCAGTTGGATTTAGGTTTTTGAGGTTTTTCTTTTAACGA
The DNA here is from genome assembly GCA_017994375.1 of Candidatus Omnitrophota bacterium. Taxonomy (GTDB): domain Bacteria; phylum Omnitrophota; class Gorgyraeia; order Duberdicusellales; family 4484-171; genus JAGOLA01. The sequence continues at coordinate 406 of JAGOLA010000065.1, forward strand.
TAAAATTTGGGAATTTTTATCAAATTCGATAACGCCGTATCTTTGAGGGTCTTTAACATAATAACCGAAAACTATACCGCCTTTATCGTTTTCTAAATCCTGCTTTGCTTGCTGTAATAAAGAAACTATATCGTGGCCATAAAATATATTATCGCCTAAAATTAAGCTAACTTTATCACGGCCGATAAATTTTTCACCGACAATAAAAGCCTCGGCTATTCCACGCGGTTTATCCTGGATAGCGTAAGAAAACTCTAACCCTAGATTATTGCCATTTCCTAATAAATCCTTAAAGCGGGGTAAATCTTTAGGGGTAGAAATTATCAAAATTTTTCTTATTCCGGCGAGCATTAAAATAGATAAGGGGTAGTAAATTAAAGGCTTATCGTAAACCGGGAGCATCTGTTTGCACACCCCTTTAGTGACAGGGTACAACCTGGTAGCATTACCTCCGGCTAAAATTATTCCTTTCATAACCTTTCTATATTAGAAAATTCTTTCTTATAAACATTACGACAATCAAAAACTAGCTGGGCTTTTTGTTTTATTTTACCATAATCAAAATTAGCATGGTCAGTGATGATAATTATACAGTCTTGCCTGCTTAAATTAGTATTATTAAGAACAATCCTCTTTAAGTCGATATTATCTATACGTAAATAAGGAATAAGTGGGTCATAAAAATTCACTTTTGACTTTTTTTTCTGTAATAATTCAATAATATCTAAAGATGGCGACTCCCGCAGATCTTTTACGTCTCTTTTATAAGTAACGCCTAATATTAAAATCTTTGCTCCCCTAAGAATCTTGCCTTTCTTCTCTAAAGCCCTTTCTACTCTTTCTACTACATAACTAGGCATAAAATGGTTTAATTGAGAAGCTAAATCTATCATTTTAGTTTTAAAACCTACTTTTTTAGCTCGCCAAGAAAGATATACCGGATCATCGGGGATACAATGTCCGCCTACTCCAGGACCAGGCCAGAACGGCATAAACCCAAAGGGTTTAGTGGAAGCTAGCCGTATTACTTCCCAAACATCGATACCTAGTTTATTGGCTAAAATAGCAAACTCATTCACTAAGGCTATATTAACTAAACGAAAAGTATTCTCTAAGAGTTTAGCGCTCTCGGCTGCTTCCGGACTAGAAGCAATAAAAACTTTTTTTATAATTTGAGAGTATAGGCTTTTAGCTAACTGACTGGATTTTATTGATAGACCACCGACAATTTTAGGGATTTTCGGTAAGGGGTGTTTTTTATCGCCGGGGTTGATTCTTTCGGGAGAAAAACATAAAAAGTAATCTTTTTCCTCTTTTAAACCGCTTTTTTTAAGTTCCGAAAGGATAATATCACGGGTGGTTGACGGAAAAGAAGTACTCTCTAAAATAATTAACTGGCCAGGCTTTAAGTATTTTTTAATTATACGGCTGGCTTTCACTACATAGGATATATCCGGTATTTTAACTTTTCTTAAAGGAGTCGGAACACAGATTATTATAACATCAGAATCTTTTAAAATAACATCTTTATTAGTCGGAAAAAACTTTTTATTTTTAATCAAATTTAAGACATCTTCTGGCAAGACATCGACTATATATTTTTTTCCGCTCTTTAAATTATCAATGCGGGAACTATTATTATCTAATCCGTACACAAAATAACCGCACTTGGCAAAACAAACCGCTAACGGCAGCCCGACATAACCTAAACCGACTACGCCGATTTTCGCTTTCCTGGAATTTATTTTGTATTTTAGCTGCTCGTAGGACATCTGTCTTATTTTCCCATGCCAATATAATTAAAACCTAAAGCAATTAGCTTATCCTTACTGAACACGTTCCTGCCATCGGCAATAAGAGGATAATGCATAAGTTTTTTAACTTTCTTTAAGTCTAATTTCTTAAACTCCTCCCACTCGGTGACAAGACAAAGACAATCGGCATCTTTTATGGCAGCGTAAGGATCTTTGGCAAACTTTAACTTTTGAGAAGTTTTAAAGATTTTTTTTATTTCTTCTTTTGCTTGAGGATCATATAAAGAAAGGTCGGTTCCTTCTTTGATGAAGGCCTCTATAATATCCACTGCTGGAGAAAACCTGACATCATCGGTATCGGGTTTAAAAGATAAACCTAAAATAGCAATTTTTTTATCTTTTAAAATCCAAAGGTGTTCTTTTATTTTATCGACAAAATAAAGCCGTTGGCTTTGGTTGATTAGCCGTACCTGATTAAGCAATTCAAATTCATAGCCCAATTTTTTAGAGATATGCATGAAAGCTTCTACGTCTTTAGGAAAACAAAAGCCGCCATAGCCTATTCCGGCTAAAAGGAAATCTTTACCGATTCTCTTATCCATACCCATAGCTAAAGCTACCTTTTCTACATCGGCATTGGCAAGGTCGCAAACTCGTGAAACGGCATTAATAAAAGAAATTTTGGTGGCTAAAAAAGAGTTGGAAGCATGTTTTATTAATTCGGCGGTATTTATATCCGTAACTATTATCGGTGCTTCTAACGAAGCGTATATTTCTTTTAAAATCTTTTCTGCCCGCTGCGACTCTACGCCGATAACTATTCTATCCGGATAGAAAAAATCATAGATGGCTTTTCCTTCCCGTAAAAATTCGGGGTTAGAAGCAACATCAAAGCTATTATTGTTTCTCTTATAACGCTGGATAGTCTCTTTTACTTTCTGCCCGGTTTGAACCGGAACTGTCGACTTTTCCACAATTAGTTTATAAGAATTAAGGTTATCGGCTATACTGTGAGCAACATTACCGATAGCGGTAAGATCGGCCGAACCATCTGCCAGTGGTGGCGTACCTACAGCAATAAAAATAACTTCGGATTTTCTTATCCCTTCTTCCAACGAAGTAGAAAATACTAAATCACCCTGCTTTAAGACTCTTTTTACTAATAAATCCAAGTCCGGTTCATAAAAAGGGAGTTGGTTATTCTTTAAAGATTTAATTCTTCCTTTATCATTATCGGCACAAATAACTTTATGGCCTAATTTAGCAAAACAAGCAGCAGCAACTAAGCCCACATGGCCGGCTCCGACAACACAGATATTATATTTTTTAGCTCTATTTTGTGGCTTTATAGTCTTTTTTATAGGCATATTCCTCCTTGTTAGTATTCTCTTTTTACTCCTTTATAACCACGGTCAAAATCTACTTTAACATCCGGAAAAGCCTTTAGGGTAAACATCACCCAAAAAGTGTGGTCTTTTATGCCGGTAACTTGCTTATCAATACGTACACCGAAATCAAACCACCAGCAGTGCAAATCTACCCTGATAGTGTGCTGCTGTTCTTTTATATCGCCGGTATTATACTCGCAACGCAAGTAGTTATTATATCTTAGTTTAGGAGTAAGATGATAGTAAAAATTACTGGTTCCCTGGGTGCTAGATAAGTGAGTATATCTATGACCGTAAGAGAATGAATACTTTTCGCTTTCTACTTCTTTTCCGTCTTTAAAGGCCTTGGTTTTACCTTCGACAGTGAAATCGGCATTAACTTCGCTAAAGCGGCGGGTAAGAATATTATATTTGGCATCGGAGCTTAACGAAAAATTCTCTTTAGGATAAAATTCAAAATCAGCGGTTATGTTATCAAAATAGCTACCTTTAGCCTCTTCGTCAATCCGATATTCTACTGCCGGGCTAAAATATAAAAAATCCCAGGTTTTTTTGGAATTTTTGGCTTGCAACTTATTTTTAAGAGTAAAAATAACTTTTTCCTCTCGCGTCAAGCTATCATCCTCATCAAACGAATAAAGATTACCGCTAGAAATAGTAGGATCGTGCAGATAGCTAAAGCTTACTTCCGGAGTCAAGACATGGCGTAGTTTATCGACGGTAATTCCCATCGTATTCCAATCAGGATCAAAAAACTTATACAGCTTAGTATTCAAAGCTATTCCGCTGGCAAAAGCTTCTCTTAAAGTATTATCATCGCCGAATTTATTCCGCGAATAGAGTGTAGAGTAAGAACCAATGTAAGGATTTATAGTTAACCACCTTATATTATCGGAATAGCTTAAAGTATTATGCGAATGCATCCTAAAAGCGTCATCACCTATGCGGCTATTGGCATATTGCTTGCTCAAGTTGCCTAAATTATCGGAAGAATTAAAGTAAAAGTTACTATCTCCGATCTTTTTTTCAAAAAAATCATATTCTAATTGAGGTTGATATTCGGTCTCCGACCAAAAAACATTAGCTCTTTTTTGAGCTAATAACGACAATGATGAACCGCTTAAAGAATAATTGGCTAAAGTATAACTTAAAGGGTGCGGTTCGATATCGTATTCGCGTTCAAAAAAGTCTTTCATAAAATACTCATCGGAAAATTTATGAAATTCGCTTTTTATCGACAAATTTTCCATAGGATTAACACTATAGGAAAATTGGGCTTTATAACGGTCGTCTTCTAAATACTTATGACTAATACCACTTCTTTCCGGATATTCGTCCAGAAATTGCTCCCTATTTTCTTCTTCGTATAATTCATCGTGAAGCCCATAGATATTAAATAGGGCTTGCCCGAATTTACCGCTTTCGGTTTTATGCAATAGCCCTAAAGCTTTTCCTCTTTCTTCATAAAAATCAAGAATAACATTACCTCTATTTTCCGGATTTATGTTATAGCGCCAACGGGTTAAAAGATAATAACCCCAATGTTTGTCCTTTCCGGGAACAACTTGGGCTAAAAAAGACTTATCTTTAAGAGACTGCGAGAAATAAGGGAAAAAAGCTAACGGGAAATTACCTACTTTAAATACCATATTCCGAGCTACTACTTTTTCTCCCGGATAAACAACAACTTTTTTTGCAGTTAAGCGATAATGGGGTTTTTCTAAATCGCAAGTGGTGGCATAGCCGTTTTTTAAGATATACTCATCTTTACCTAATTTGCTTCCTGTTTTCGATGCTCCGTATATCGGCGGATCGCTAATTCTTATCTCTTCGGCTTTGGCATTATAGGTATTAAAATCATAAATAAAATCCTTACCGTAAAGAGTAGTTTTATCTTTCTCTATCTTAGCGTCTCCTTTTATCTCGGCAATGTTAGTATTAGCATTATAATAAGCTTCCTGGCAATAAAGAGTGACTTCTTTATATTTCATCACTACATTGCCGCGAGCTACTACCTGGCCTTCTTGCTGTAGATAAGTTATTTCATCGCTATCAATTATTACCGGAATCATTTTATCATCAGAAAAAGCAGATAAAGGGAAAAGGATAAAGAATAAAGGTACAAGTAAACAATAAGTTCTCAATAATAAATTACTCAATCTTGACCGCACTTTTTATTTCCTGTTGTTTAAAGTATTTTTCAGCTTGGACCAGTCTTCAAGAAATCTTTTGATTCCAATGTCGGTTAAAGGGTGCTGCATAAGCTTTTCTATCACCGAAAAAGGCACAGTAGCTACATCAGCTCCGATTCGGGCTGCTTCTACAAAATGTAAAGGATGACGTACAGAAGCAACTAATACTTGGGTGGATATTGCGTAATTATCGTAGATTAATCTTATATCTCTTATTAAATCCATGCCTTCGGCAGAAATATCATCTATCCTTCCTACAAAAGGCGAAACATAAGTAGCCCCAGCCTTAGCTACTAATAAAGCCTGGGAAGAAGAAAAACAAAGAGTAAGATTGGTCTTGATGCTGCTCGAACTTAATAACTTAGTTACTTTTAAGCCCTCGACCGTACAGGGTATCTTTATCACGATATTAGCAGCAATTTTAGCTAACCCTTCTGCCTCCTTAACCATATTTTCACAATCCAAAGCTGTAACTTCAGCGCTTACCGGACCCTTTACTACAGCACATATTTTCTGAAGTTGTTTTAAGGGATCTTCTTTTTCTTTGGCAAGTAAGGTTGGGTTAGTAGTTACTCCGTCTAAAATGCCATAGGAATTAGCTTTTATAATTTCTTCTAAATTGGCAGTATCGATGAATAGTTTCATAGACTCTCCTTAAATTGTGTCAAATTTTTTATTTATTCTTAATCTTTATGCTTTCGGCTGCTAATAAGGCGGCTCCGGTTAAACCGGCTTCTTTTACCTTTGCTTTTACTAATTTTAAACCCTTTAGCTGTGGCCACATAGCTTGTTTCTTTATAACCTGCCAAACTTTAGGTTTAAATATTGGGAAAGCTCCGGATACACCGCCGCCAAAAATTATTGCCTGGGGATTAAAAATATTAATCATTCCGGCTAAAAACATTCCTAAAGCAAAAGAAAACTCTTCCCATACTAATAAAGCTTCTTTTTCTCCTCTTGAAGCTTTATCAAAAATATCTTTAATGTTTTTGGCTTTAGTATTATTATTTTTTAATTTTCTATATCTAGCCAGTAAATATTTACTGCCAATAAAAGTCTCAATACAGCCTTGCCCTCCGCAACCGCATGGCCTTTTTTCTAAACTGATAGGAACATGCCCCAGCTCCAAAGCGCTAACTTCAGTCTTTAAGACTTCTCCACCAGAAATAACTGCACCGCCTAAACCGGTACCTAAAGTCAAAAATATCGCACGCGATAAACCATAAGCCGCACCATAACGGCTTTCGGCTAAAGCAAAAACATTAGCATCGTTATCGATAAAAACCGGTATTTTTAACTCTTTCTTAAGAATATTACCTAAAGGAAAGTTCTTCCATCCCGGGATATTCGGAAGATAATAGATAAAACCTTTCTCGCGGTTAATTATTCCCGGCGCTCCTATGCCTACGCCTTTAATTTTAAAAGTTTTAAACTCTTTAACTAAAGATATTAGCTTATCAATGAAGACTTTCTTTTTTCTTAAATCTGCCGAAGTATAGACCATGGAGCGAATAATCTTGCCTTGGCTATCAACTAACCCGGCTTTGATATATGTTCCTCCCCAGTCAATACCTAAAAATACGCCCATTATGGTTTTTATGTTTAAAATGCCTCAAAATTGCTTAGTTTTTCCTAAAAAGAAGGCTTGGTTACATAGTCCTATTTTAACCAATAATCCGCGGTTTTCAACTCCAAAATTGCTATAAAAAGATAATACTTTTTGATAAAAATAAACCATCGGGGGAGTGGGACTTGCATGTAATCTTCGCCGAAGGCGAAGTAAGCCGAAGGCTCATTGTTGCATCCAAGTAATGTATTAGGCTTACGCTCAACGATGAGCAACCAATAGTCTACTTACTTTTGTCAATAATAAAACCATCGGGGGAGTGGGACTTGAACCCACGGCCTCGACGTCCCGAACGTCGCGCGCTAGCCAAACTGCGCTATCCCCCGATTAAACTATTACCACTTAAAAGCATTTGATAATTCGACTAAACATTTTTCTTAACCTTTGGTTAGAAAAACGTAAGTCTCATTACCAAACTGCGCTATCC
>JAGOLA010000066.1 GCA_017994375.1 Candidatus Omnitrophota bacterium
CTCTATAGTAGGTGCAGTAGCCGGAGCCGGATTAGCTTTTAGTACTCCCGTAGTTTGGAAAAAATTATTGGATATTTTTATCTGTTGGTTTTTTACGCCAATTGGTGCCGGCATCATAGCCTATGCTTTATTTTATCCTTTTCGTAGATTATTCTACAGCTTAGTTCCTAAGAAATATTACGATGTAGTGTTAACTTTTTTTGTATTTGCTACCAGTACTTATTTAGCTTTTATTTGGGGTGCCAATGATGTGGCTAATGCTACGGGTGTAATTACCGGCACCGGAGTAATGGACGCTAAACAAGCAGCAATATTCGGTTCCATTGCAATAATAATTGGTATTATGACTTTAGGTCGAAAAGTTATCCAGACCGTAGGTTTTGGCATTGCCCGTTTATCGCCTTTGATGGCTATCGTCGCGGAAATGGCAAGCGCTATCAACGTAAATTTATATACTATATTCGGAATTCCGGTTTCAACCAGTCATTCTATCGTAGGAGCGGTTGCCGGAGTAGGCTTAGTAAAAGGCATAAAGATGATAAATAAAAAATTAATCGGTGAAATAATTTTTGCCTGGAGCCTTACGCCTTTAGCAAGCGGGGGTATAGCGTTTTTAATCATAAAGCTCATCAGATTATGGGCTAAATAGATAAGGAGGAATGAATATGAAGGTGAGTAAGAATATATTTGGCTGGTTGGGCATGAAACAAGAAGCTTTAGTTTTAGACGATGCCGGAAAGCACGTTGAAGTCACTTTTCAGACCGTAGACTGGTTTCGCAAGGCAGTTTCTGCCTTTATTACCGGCGATACCAAGAGAAAAAATGAAGCTATCGAGAAAGTAAGAGAATGCGAGCATCAAGCCGATGAATTAAGAAAAAAGATGGTTAACCAATTATCCGGCGGTCTCTTAGTGCCTCCTGATCGGGAAGATTTAATGCACTTTGTCAAATCGTTGGATCGCATTGCTGACTGGACCAACGGTGCTGCCCGTTTATTAGGATTCATAGAAGAAAAGATTCCGGAGGCTGTTTTAAGCAATATTTCGGTTGCCACCGAATTAATTTTTACCTCTATTACTAAGCTAAGAGAAGCAATACAATCTTTATCCCGTAACGACCTTGAAAAGTCTCTTCAGGATTGCGAAGAAGTAGACTCTATCGAACATAAAGCCGATGAACAAAAGAAAGTTCTAATAGAAGCGATTATACACGCAAAGCTTGAGCCAACCAGCCTACTTTTAACTTTTCAGTTAGCAGAATATTTAGAGGGTGTGACCGATAAAATTGAAGATGCCGCTGATTTTATCAAAGTCGTAGCTATAAGGTCAAAGTAAGATATTACGATAACCTTAATATAGAGTAACCTTTCTAGATATTGCCTAGTCAGAGATGGTATGGATGAGATATCGGTACTAATAGGTGGTAAAGCCGGTTTTGGAATAGACCGTTCCGGTACGATCATAGGACGTCTTTTTAATAAGTTGGGATATCGGGTTTATATCTCTCGTGATTACCCTTCTTTAATTAGAGGAGGGCATACCTTTTCTATTATTCGTGCTTCAAGAAATAGAGTAGATGCTATACGAGAGAAAGTAGATTTTATTTTAGCTTTAAACCAAGAGACAGTTGATTTGCACAAGAATGAGCTTACAAAGAGTTGCAGGTGTATTTATGATTCTAACTAAAGTAATATAGATTCTAGTATTTGTTGTCTTGGGCTTAATTTAGATAAGATTCTTAAAGAAGAGAATATCCCGTCGCTAATGCGTAATAGTTGTATGATTGGAGCATTTGCCAAGGCTATAGGAATAAACTTTAGTATCTTAGAAGAAATCCTAAAAAAAGAATTTAGCGATAATATAGATTTAAACCTAAAAGTTGCCAGACGCGGTTTTAATGAAGCTAAAGAAATGATAAAGGTAGAACCCTTAGAACAAGAAAAGTTACCTTTATTAACCGGAAATCAAGCTATATCCCTTGGCCTTATCAAGGGGGGACTTAATGCTTACCTTGCTTATCCGATGACCCCAAGCTCTCCGATTCTACATTATCTTGCCGCTATAGCTAGCGATTTTAATTTAGAAGTAATTCATCCTGAAAGCGAAATAAGTGTAATACTAATGGCTTTAGGTTATGCTTACCTGGGTAAAAAAGCAGCAGTTGGTACTTCTGGAGGCGGGTTTTGCTTGATGACAGAAGGTTTAAGTCTATCGGGTATGGCGGAATTGCCGATAGTTATAATACTAGGGCAACGTCCCGGGCCTTCTACGGGGTTACCTACCTATTCATCACAAACAGAATTGTTTTTTGCCTTAAATGCCGGACAGGGTGAGTTTGTCCGTTTCGTAGTAGCGCCGGGGGATGCCCAAGAAGCTTATTACTGGTCAGCGATTTCTATGAATATCAGCTGGAAATATCAAATACCCAGTATTATACTCTCTGATAAAGAGTTAGGGGAAAGCGTATTTAATTTTAAGATGAATACTATCGATAAGATAACAGAAGAAAAGCAATTTTCTTGGGATGGAAAGTCTCATTATAAACGATACGCAGTTACAGAAAATGGGGTGTCAACTTTAGCTTTTCCACCGCTTAAGGATGAAATAGTTAAAGTAAATAGTTATGAACATGATGAGTTTGGCATAACTACTGAAGATTCTCAACAGACTGTGCTTATGCAGGAAAAACGCCTACGCAAAGAAAAATTTTTAATTGATGAAATAGATAATATCAAAGCCGTAAATATTTATGGCAATCAACATGAGGATACCGGCCTACTTTGTTGGGGTTCTAATAAGGGGGTTTGCATTGAAGTCGGCCAAAGATTAGGTTTAAAGGTAATTCAGCCATTAGTTCTTAATCCTTTTCCGGTCCAGCAATTTAAAAAGGCAGTCTCGGGAATAAAGAAGCTTATTTGTGTAGAGAGCAGCGCTACCGGCCAATTACCAAGGCTTATTAACTCATATGGTTTTAGTTGTTTTGAAAAAATTTTAAAATATGACGGAAGGCCGTTTAGAGTAGAGGAGTTAGAAGAAAAAGTAAAGAAGTTAATAAAGTAAGATATCACGACTATTTACTTATAAGGATAGTATGGCAAAAGAAGACTTAGGAACCTATGCAAAAAATACCTGGTGTCCGGGATGCGGCAATTTTGCCATTTTAAACGCTATAAAGACAGTTTTAAAAAGCATTCAGGAAGAAGGAGTTTCCTTAGAAAACGTAGTGCTAGTATCCGGAATTGGCTGCCACGCCAAGATAGTCGACTATATAAACCTAAATAGTTTTTACTCGATTCACGGAAGAGTAGTACCTGTTGCTGAAGGAATAAAGCTTGCCAATCCTAAACTTAAAATTATCTGTTTTGCCGGAGACGGTGATGCCTACGGAGAGGGTATCGAGCATTTAATATTTGCTGCTAAAAGAAATATCGATATCACCATGATTATACATAATAACCGTGTCTATGGTCTTACTACCGGTCAATATACGCCGACATCTCCCGAAGGATTTAAAGGCCGTTCTACGCCCAAGGGAACAACTGAAGCACCGATTAATCCTTTAGAAATTATGCTTGCAAGCGGAGCCAGCTATTTAGGGCGCGGTACTTCTCACGGTATCGAACTTTTAAAAAAAATCTTCAAGGAAGCTATCCTTCATAAAGGATTTTCTTTAGTCGATGTCTTACAGGTTTGTGTAACGTACTATAATATGTACCAATACTATGATAAATATGTATATGAGTTGAAAGATCACAATTTTAAGGATTATTTACAAGCCTTAAGTAAAATAAGAGAATGGGATTACAATAAAGATGCGCCTATAGCCCTAGGCGTATTTTATAAGAAAGAAACTGCTACCTTCGAAGAGAAATTATCGACTTCTAAAAGAGAAGCCATAAACGTTGATGCCAAGATAAAAAAGATATTAACCGATAGTTTATAAAAAGAAGTCTTTTAGCAATACAAAGACCCCCACTATAAAGTGAGGGTCTTTGTTTTTCCTCCTCCGAAGCTGGTAGCTGCTAGGATAGCAATTAAAGCTACTCAATAGGTATTGTTCGCATATCAGCGGTGTCAGATTTTATCGGCATACTTAATTTTAGCAAACCTTCCTCAAAATGAGCTTTAGTTTTATCGGCTTCTATACGATGCAAAGTTTCAAAGCAGGAATCGTAAACATAATTACCTCTTTTGGCTTTGATGCAGAAACCATCCTCATTAACATCTAGCTTAGTATCTTCTTTTTTTACTCCCGGTAATTCTATCTCAGCCATAAGGAGGCGATCATTTTTGCTATCGTGGTAAATACAAACTCCCGGCATTAAAAATATTCTTTTATTTTTCATATCATTTGCCTCCTTTTATATGCTTTAGAAACTTTTAACATTTACATTTTGTTTTGCTTCCCATTCTTCCTTTAGCCTTTTTAATCACCATAATAGTCACCCCCCTATATCTTCTAACAGCAGCAGCAGGTGGAGGTATCATCAGAATAAGTATCATGGAGACTGCCTTCTAAGGCAAGTTCAGCTTCCTTGTAATCTTTTAGGCCGCCTTTATAATCCAGAACATCTTGATAACCCAATGATTGTAATTTTTTAGCGGCTTTAGTACTTGCCTGGCATTCAAAGCTAGCGCAATAAACTATAATCTTTTCTTTTTTATCAAGAAAATTTTTGGCTTTTTCTTCTATCTCATTTAAAGGTAATGAAATAGCGCTCTTTATGTGCTCTTTATCGTAATGTTCTCTATCCAGTACATCTACCAGTTTAAATTTGACTCTGGACCCCATTAGCTTAATTAATTGGTCTCTAGTAATTGTTTTAACCATTTTAACCCCCTTTTTCCCTTATCCATATTTAGATGCAGGAGCTTAAAAAAGGTTCCCATAAATTTTATAATTTTAATATAAATTATTTACTAAAACTTGAGTTTTTAAATAGGATAAATTGCTAATTTTAGTTAAGAGGATATTGGCCGGGTTTTGGCGATAAAGTTTTTTATTTTGTCTTGTAAAACCGGGGGAATATCTAGGCATTGCAAAGCATTAGTGATAGCTATCGCTTTGGTATAAGTATCTAAAAAAATATTGCATTCTTTACAATCCTCGATATGTTTTTTAAAGTCGTTTTGTCGCGCTTTTTCCAAATGTCCTTCGATGTAGTCGTAAATAAAACGAGTGGCAATACTACAGAAATCATCTTTATTTTTTGAAGATTCTGACTGGTGTTTATTTTCGTAATCTAGGAGCTCTTTATGGATTATCAACCTTGCCCGATGCAGGCGTGATTTAACTGAATTCTCCTTAAGTTTTAATATTTCAGCTGTTTCCTTAACCGATAGCCCCTCGAGAGTTCTTAATAAAAGAACTAGGCGGTATTTTATCGGCATGAGTGCTATAGCCTTATCGATATTTATTATTAATTCGTGCTCTTCAGCTTCCTTGTAAGGCAAAGTTGGCCAATTGATAAATAATCCGATATCTTTGCTACTTATTTGCGATTCGTTATTTTCAGAATAATTTACTCGGCTTAGTTTCTTTTTTTGTCTCAAATGCATAAGAGCTTCGTTATAAGCTATACGGTATATCCAAGTAGAAAAGCTGGAATTACCTTTAAAAGTATCTATGCTCTTAATTATTTTTAAAAACACATCCTGTAGAATATCCTCGGCTTCTTTTGGGTCTTTTGTTATACTAAGAGCTAAGCCGTATATCTTGTGTTTGTAGTTACGAAAGGCATCCTCGATGGTAACTATATTATTTAGCATATTACTTATTATTATCCTTATATATTTTTTACCAATTTTTAAAGATTTTTCAATAAAAAAATATGAATAGAGGTATAATAGAAAACAGAAGTAACTAAAGTGGAAAATGAAGCGAATAACAATAAACCTTTTTATAATTTTGGGGGTAATAATTATGTCTCATAATCCGTTAGCGGCAAAAGAAAAATTGGAAAAAGCTACTTTTGCCGGAGGATGTTTCTGGTGTATGGAAGCGCCTTTTGAGACGCTAAGAGGGGTAATCAAAGTTATTTCGGGTTATATGGGTGGACATAAGAAAAATCCCACCTATGAAGAAGTATCATCGGGTTTAACCGGACATAGAGAAGTAATTCAAGTTACCTATGATTCGTCCAAAATGACTTATAAAGAACTTTTAGAAGTATTTTGGAGACAGATAGACCCAACCGATGAAAACGGGCAATTTACCGACAAAGGTTCGCAATACAAGAGCGCTATTTTCTATCATACCGAAGAACAAAAACATCTGGCAGAAGAATCAAAAAAGGAGCTTGAAAAATCAGGAAGGTTTAAAAAACCAATCGTTACCGAAATCATTAAAGCTACTGTATTTTACGAGGCAGAAGATTATCATCAGGATTATTATAAAAGATGCCCGCTTAAATATAATACTTACAAGAAAGGTTCTGGCCGAACAGATTTTCTTAAAAAGATATGGCGCGATAAGATACCTGATAGTTCCAAAATATATAAGAAACCGCCAGAAGCAGAAATTAAAAAGAATCTCACACCCTTACAATACGAGGTTACCCAGAAATGCGCTACGGAAGCGGCATTCCAAAATGAGTATTGGGATAATAAAAAAGAAGGTATCTATGTTGATATTGTTTCGGGAGAACCGCTTTTTAGCTCGCTCGATAAATTTGACTCTGGAACCGGTTGGCCAAGTTTTACAAAGCCACTTTCGCCACAAAACATAGAACAAAAAGATGACACTAGTCTTGGGATGAAAAGGACTGAAGTAAGAAGTAAACAAGGAGATTCTCACCTAGGGCATGTATTCGATGACGGTCCAAAGCCTACAGGATTACGCTATTGTATAAATTCAAGCGCCTTAAGGTTTATCTCCAAAGAAGATTTAGAAAAAGAAGGATATGGAGAATATAAAAAGCTTTTTTATAAGCAGTAAAGAATAGTATAATAATTAGCATAAAAAATCAATTAAATACGCCTGCAGACACTTTTGATTTCACAGATAACATATTACTGAGGTGAGATTATTATGAAGATATGGATATATAGTATTGGTAGCGTTATTCTAGTAAGTTTAGTTTCTTTTATCGGCATTTTTACTCTTTCTTTAAAAAAGGAAAGGTTAGAGCGAATAACTTTGATTTTAGTAAGTTTTGCCGTAGGGGGGTTATTCGGAGATGCCCTAATTCATCTTCTTCCGGAATCTTTCGAAACTTTAGGTACAGGACTTAATACTTCACTTTATATAATAACAGGAGTTTTGATATTTTTCATTCTCGAGAAGTTTGTGCGTTGGAGGCATTGTCATATGCCGATGTCAATGAGTAATATTCATCCGGTAGTCACTCTTAACATCATTGGTGATAGCGTTCATAATTTAATAGACGGCATGATTATCGGAGCAAGTTTTTCAGCCGGTATCCCTTTAGGTATTGCTACTACT
>JAGOLA010000067.1 GCA_017994375.1 Candidatus Omnitrophota bacterium
GTATTTATAGGGCATAATCGAAAAAATTTACCCTTAGATACGGATTTAGTAGGATATTCTTCGGCTATAAAAGAAGACAATCCCGAAATAATCGAAGCTAAAAAAAGAGGCCTAGCTATTTTAAATAAAGGAAAGCTTTTAGCTAAGCTTTGCGAAGACAATAAAATGATAGCGGTATCAGGCAGCCACGGTAAAACCACCACTACTTCTTTAATAGGGTATGTTTTGACTTCTTTGGGTTATAAGCCTACGGTATTTTTGGGAGGGATATCCCTTAACTATCTGCAAGGAGCCTGGTGGGGTAAAGATTATTTTGTTATCGAAACTGACGAGAGCGATGGAAGTTTTCTTGATTACAAACCTTATTTTTCATTGATAACTAATATCGATCGGGAACATTTAGATAACTATAGGACCATGAAAAGCCTTGAAGGCAGTTTTTTAAAGTTTGCCCGTCAGACAAAAGAAAAGGTCTTTGGTTGGGGAGATCAGGATAGGGTTAGAAAGATTATTTCTCAAGTAAAAGGATTAAGTTTTGGCATGGGTAAACATAATTCTTTTAGAGCTTTAAATTTTCGTTATGATAAAAATCACAGTATTTTCGATTTATACATCAAGGATAAATTTGTAATGACAGTTACCATACCGCTTTTGGGCCAACATAATTGTTTGAATACCTTAGGGGCTTTAGCTTTTTTTGATTATATCGGGGAAGATTTGCAAAAAATCAATAAAATTTTAATAAATTTTAAAGGTACCAAAAGGCGTTTTCAAATTAAAGCTGAAATCGACGGCGTAACTTTCGTTGATGATTACGCCCATCATCCTACCGAAATAAAGTCGGTCTTAAACGCCGCCCGCCTTAAAGAGGCCAAGAGAATAATAGTAATTTTCCAGCCCCATCGTTTTTCGCGGGTTAAAATTCTTGCTAAAGAATTTTCAAAGTGTTTCCAAGAAGCTGATTTTTTAATAGTCACCGATATTTACAGCGCACACGAGAAAGAAATAAGAGGAATTAATACTAAGGAGCTTGTAAAACAGATAGGTAATAATTTTTCCGGACAATTACATTATATTGAGGCCAACCGTTTATCGAAAGAAGTGCCTTCTTATTGCCAGCCAGGAGATTTAGTTTTAGCTTTAGGCGCCGGAAATATCAATATTTTAATGGAAGAAGTAGTAAATGAATTCAAAAAAAATAGATGTCAGGTATAATGTAAGCTTAAGAGATTATACCACTATTAAAATCGGTGGTAAGGCCAAGAGTTTTTTTGAAATCCATTCGCCAGAAGAGTTATTAGAAATAATCAAAAAAACAGATTTTTCTTTTTACCTCTTAGGGAACGGCTCTAATATTTTAGTTAAGGACGGCATTATCCTAAAGCCGGTAGTTAAATTATCCAGCGAATTTAATTATGTTCGCCAAAAAGAAAACGACATAGAAGTAGGGGCTTCAACTTCCTTAGCTTTTTTGTTAAAATATTGCCTTAATAAAAATTTAGGCGGCTTAGAGGGTTTAATTGGAATACCGGCTACTTTAGGCGGTCTTTTAGCGATGAATGCTTCTTCTTTCGAAACCAGTATTTTTTCCTGTTTAAAAGAAGTAGATGTTGTCGATCGTAAATTCGGCTATAAAACTTTAAGGAAAGAAGATATAACTCTAGGCTACAGGTTTTCTTCGCTTAAGGATTATGTGATTTTAAAAGCTAGATTCAACTTTGCAAAGAATAGTTTTTGCAAAGATAAAGCTTCGGAATTTATAAGGACTAAAATTGACACCCAGGATTTAGGTTATCCTAGTTGCGGTTGTATATTTAAAAATCCGCCCAACTTTAGTGCCGGATTACTTATAGATTCTTGTCATCTTAAAGGGTTAAAAAGAGGAGATGCTAAGATTTCTTACAAGCATGCTAATTTTATAATTAATCTGGGTGCGGCTAAATATAGGGATGTCGACTATTTAATCAAAAAAATTAAAGAAACTGTTTATCAAAAATATAAAGTAGAATTAGAAGAAGAAATTGAAAGATGGATTTAAGCAGAATTAAAATCGGAGTTTTAGGAGGAGGAGTTTCCCAAGAAAGAGAGATATCGTTACTTTCGGCCGAAGGAGTATATCAAGCTTTAAAAAGAAAAGGATACGATACCGTATTTATTGATATTTCTACTTCTAACCCGCTTAAAGTAAAATCTCTTATAAGCTCGCAAAATATTGGTTTAGCTTTCATAGCTCTGCATGGAGAGTTCGGAGAAGACGGTAAAATTCAGCAAATATTGGAAGAGTTAGATATTATCTATACCGGTTCCGGGCCTAAAGCCAGCCTATGTGCTATGGATAAGTCTTTATCTAAAGATGTTTTTGTTAAAAATGGCATTCCTACTCCAGATTTTATCAATTGCTCTAATAAAAAAGAAGTTCCGGTAATAACTAAGTATCCTTTGGTGGTTAAGCCGTCTTTTTTAGGCTCCAGCTTAGGCGTGACTATCGTAAAAGATAAGCGCGGTTTAAAGCCGGCTCTAAATAAGGCTTTTTCTTATTACCCTAAGGTTATCATCGAGGATTACATCGAAGGCCGAGAACTTACAGTAGGTATTTTAGAAGACAAAGCGATGGGGGTAGTAGAAATTATACCCAAAAGAGGGTATTATGATTTTAATACTAAATACGGCGATAACAAGGCCGAATTTGTTGTTCCGGCTAAACTGTCAAGCAAAGTTTATGATGAGGTTAAAAGAGCAGGTTTAGCTGCTCACTTGGCTTTAGGGTGCCGGCATTTTTCGCGGGTCGATATAAGATTAGATAAAAATAATAAGCCTTATATTTTAGAAGTTAATTCTATACCAGGTTTAACCAGCCATAGTCTACTTCCACTTTCTGCTAAGGTTTGCGGGTTAGATTATGATGGTTTAATAGTAAAGATGGTCCAATTAGCAGTTTATGAGAAGAAAACGCAGAAAATTAAAGTTTAAATTCCGTCTGCCTCCCGTAATAGTTAAAGTTGGCCTAGGCTTTATTGTTATTGGGATTGTTGTCTTTATTTTAGGATATACCCTTTACCGTTCAGAGCTATTTAAGATAAAAACCGAAGGTATAAAATCTAATCTGCCATTAAGCAAAAACTTAGTAGATGCTACCATGAAAGGCAAATCCTTATTTACTGTAGATATTAAATCGATTTCCCGTCATCTAGAAAAAGAATATCCTGAATATAAAGCTATCTATGTTTTGAGAAGCTTTCCTTCTTCTTTATTCATAAAAGGGGAAAAAAGAATTTTCTTCGCCCAGGTAAAAGCAAAAAGTTATTATCCCGTAGACAAAGAGGCAGTTTTATTAACCGACGGTAGCGAAGAAGCCTACGAAGACCTTATCGTTATAGAGCTTGATACTTACAGTCAGCTTTTCAGAAAAGGTTTTAAAATAAAAGATAATAATTTAACTTATGCCTTTAAGTTGATCGAGGCCCTGAAAGCGGAAAACTTTATGAATAATTATCTGGTAAAATCAATAAATCCCGCTAATCCTTTAGCGCTTTATTTTATAATTAGTGATAAAGGTTCCGAGAATAATCTTAATTTATCCGATAATGATGTTAAAATAATAATCGGCGACAGTAATTTTCAGGATAAGATAAAGAATCTGAAAGGTATTATAAATAAAGAGTTAAAGAACACTTTTCATTTAGTTAAATATATAGATTTACGGTTTAAAAAAGTATATATAGAATTTAAGAGATAAATTCACCGCCGTAAATTTCCTAAAACTGTCAACAATATCTAAAAAAATGAAAGGGGCTTGCGCAATTGTCTTAGATTGTGATAAGGCTTTTATTTCTTACGCTGCCTTAAGAAAAAGAGGCTTAAATTTTTTCCAAGAGACAGAAATAAATTCGCCTTATGATGATAGCGATATCGCTGATTGGCTTAAGAAGAACTCCGAAGTTTTAAAGGATAAGATATCTTCGATAGAGAAGAAAAGTCTTTTTAATATCCAAAAGGTGTATTTACAATTGCCGTGGGGCAGTTGCCAGATAAAAAGAGTTCAAGAGGCTGTAACATTAGGAAGAAAAAAGAAAATCGCTTCGGGAGACATAGCTTCTCTTAAGAAATATTTAGAAAATAAATTTTTAGATTGGGACGATTATTGCGTTCATAATATTATATTTAGGTATGAAATAGAAGGAAAATACTATTTTACCGCTCCTTTGGGAATAGCAGCTAAAAAAATAAAAGCAGATGCGATTTTAGTATTAATTAAAGATAAAATCTATCAGGAAGTCGAGGGAATTTTTGACAATTTAGAGCGTAATTTCTCCGGGTTCGTACTTCCGCAGGTAAGCCTCTTTTCTTCGGTATTTAAGAAAAAAGATAAAATCCGCGCTGTTGTAAGCATAGATTATGCCAAAAGCCACTTGGTAACTATTGGCAGAGAAGAATTTATAGACAATAAGGAATTTCCTTTTGGCTTGAAACAAATAATAGAAGCCTTAGCGGAAAAATTTATATTACCTTTTAATTTGGCTCAAGAGGTATTTTTTCGTTATTTTTCTTTTCAAGAGACGCCTTTTTCTAAGGAAGTAACTATCAAGAAAGAGGACGGGTATTTGAATTTGAGCATCCAGACTTTAAACTCTTTTATTAAAGATTATTTAAAAACTCAAGTCCAATATATAGCAAAAGACTTAGAACAACTAGCCAGCAATAAAGATTTAATAGTTTCTTTTATCGGCCGTTTAAACTCCAAAGAAGGTTTTTATGGATTTTTGCAAAGTTTTTTTCCTTATAACTTAAAGGCACCTTTGCAGAAGTCAATTTTATCGTCTTCTTATGGTTGTTTACGTTATGGTTTAAATCCTTTTTTAGAGAACGACTATAAACGTAAAACTTCTTTTCTCCGTTATATATTAGGTATATATAAAGAGTACTTCTAGAAATTATTTTTCGATAATTTTAGTCTATAAAATAAAGTTTGCCCCGGCCTTTAATTATGATATTATTTAAAAGTAAATCGATAACCCATAATAACCACTTTATTTAATAAGATAGCGTGAAAAAAATCGTCATTTTTCATATCTCCGAGTTCGGAGGGCACAGCAAAGCTGCTGAAAATTTGAAAGAAGCACTTGTTTATAAAGACCCGGGTATAAAAATTTTGAATTTAAACGGTTTAAGGTATTTTTATCCGCGGGGAGAAAAAATCGTCGATTTTTTATATCTCAATGTTATAAAATACGTTCCGCAACTTTGGGGTAAGGCTTACGACCGTAAGGGAATCGTGAAGGCCTTATCCCCTTACCGAAAATTTATAAATAAAATAGCTTTTAAGAAATTAAATAGTTTAATAAAGAAAATAAAACCAGATTGTTTCGTAGCTACACAAGCTTTTCCTTCCGGAGTCATTGCCGATTATAAATTACATACCGATTCCAATATACCTTTGGTAAGCGTAGTGACTGATTATCATCCTCATCGTTTTTGGGTTCATTCTTGTGTTGACCGCTATATAGTTAATTGCGAAGAGGCAAAAGAAGTTTTGGTCGCAGAAGGTATAGCTAAAGAAAAGATAAAAACTTTAGGCATACCTATCTCGGTAAAATTTCTATCTTCTTATCCTAAAGAAGAAATCAGCGCTGAATTTGGATTCTCTAAAGACTTAAATTCAGTACTTATTATGGGGGGTGGTTTAGGTATTGGTCCTATGAAACTTATAGCGCAGGAATTAGATTCTTTAGATTATAATTTTCAGATTATTGTGGTTTGCGGCAAAAATAAAGCTCTTTACGAGTGGTTCAACCAAAACAAAAGTAAATTTAAAAAACCGATATTTATTTTTGGCTATACAGAATATATCCATAAAATGATGGATTTCTCCGATTTAATTATCACTAAAGGCGGTGGCATAACTATCTCCGAAGCTTTAGCTAAAGGCCTATGCATCATTATTACGAATCCTATACCCGGTCAAGAAGAAAAGAATGTCGAGTATTTGCTTAAAAATAAAGCAGTATTAAAGATTGATGACCTTAGCGAATTAAAGGAAGTTATGCTTAAGCTATTTCAAGATAAACGAACGCTATATCTTCTAAGAGAACGGGCTAAAGAAATTTCTTGCATAGATTCTTCTTTGCGAATAGTGGATTTAATTTTTGAATTATTGTATTAATGTTATATTTTTTATACCTTTTGGGAGCGTCTTTAGCTAAGCTTCTTCCTCGCCGCTGGTGTTATTTAATAGCAAAATTTTTAGCTCTAGCCCAGTTTCGCTTTTCTAAAAAGGATCGTCAAACCGTAATTTATAACTTAAACCCGATTTTCAATGATGCCAAAAAAACTACAAAGTATGCCAGAGAAGTATTTATTAATTTTGCCTATTATTTAGCAGATTTTTTTAGGCATAGTAAGATAACTAAGAATTTTATAAAAAAGTACGTGAGGATAACTGGCTTAGAAAATGTCGATGCTTCTTTTTCTACCGGTAAAGGCATAATAGCTTTAACAGCCCATTTAGGAAATTATGAGTTCGCCGGCGCATTAGTATCTTCGTTGGGTTATTCGGTAGCGGCTGTAGCTTTACCTCATAAGAATAAACATATAAATAAGTTTTTTAATGAACGAAGGTACCAGGCTAATATAAAAGTTATCCCTACCGGTTCGGCTGTTAAAGGTTGTCTTTCTGTTCTGAAACAAAAGAGCATCCTTGCCTTATTGGGAGATAGGGATTTTTCTAATTCCGGGCATATCTTTGAAATGTTTTCTCGGCCGGCACGTTTTCCCCGCGGCCCAGCCTATTTTTCTTTAAAAAGCGGTGCCGTTATAATCCCGGCTTTTTTAATCAGAGAAAATAGAGATTATTACCATTTATTTTTTGAGGAACCTATCGATGCTTCTGGCAAAACTGATGAGCAAGAAATAATCAAATCCTATATACCTATTTTAGAAAAATATATTAAATTATATCCCGGACAGTGGTATATGTTTGGCAAGTATTGGTTAGAGGAATAAACGCTATATGCCTGAATTTTTTCATCGAAATCAGCCTTGCAGCTACGCCCTTAAGGGCTATTTCTCTTCAAAAATTACAGGCATACAATATACTAAAAGTTTAGCAAAAACATAAAGTAACAAAGCAAATTAAACTATTGTAATTAAAAGATGTATATAATCTTCGCCAAAGGCGAAGTGGCCCAAGCTGTTTTAGGAAACAGGAGCCATATTATATCCATCATTATTAAAGACTTATAAATAAAGTTTTTGAAAAAACATAAAGTAACAAAGCAAATTAAACTATTGTAATTAAAAGATGAGAGTTTGGATACTAATACCGGCTTACAACGAAGAGTTAAATTTAGAGATACTTTTGGATGAGCTAAGGAAGAAAGACGTTTTTGTCTTTGTTATCGACGACGGCTCCTTAGACAATACT
>JAGOLA010000068.1 GCA_017994375.1 Candidatus Omnitrophota bacterium
AAATAAAGAATATCTACTCAAAAAATATCTCAGCCCTAATCGAACCGGGAGTATTCTTGGAAAATTTTCAAAATTACGTTCTTTATGTAGCGGATAAAAACGAAAATAAGCTAAAAAATATTTTCATCTATGAAATAGATAAAGAAAACAAAATGAATAAATTAACCTTTGCCAAGCAAGGAGAATTCATCGTTGACGATAAAACTTTAAAAATAAAATTAGAAGACGGCTTTCGCGACGAGACCGCTGCCGAGAGTGCTGAACTTTACCGGCTTAATTTTAAAGTTTTTTTTATGGATATTCCCGTAGAAGAAAAAGAAACGGTAACGGTAAATAAAAAAGCTTCGGATATGAAGCTAAGCGAATTACGGAGAAAAATTTCCGACTTAAAAAAGGTCAGCTCTGTTCCTCCGGACTTGCTGGGAGAATTCCATAAAAGGATAAGCTTCTCTTTCTCCGTTATTGCTTTCATTATCTTAGGATTCGGAGTTTCTCTTAAAGTAAAACACCGCGAAAAATCCATAAATTTTGGCATAGCTTTTCTGTCGGCCGGGATATATTATCTCTTATTTATTCTGGGAGAAACCCTCTTTGAATATCACTTTTTAGCTCCTTCTTTAGCGATGTGGATACCTAATATAATAGTTACCTTAATCGGAGCCTGGTTTTTAAGAAATGCGCATTTTGGATAGGTATATTATAAAAAACATAAGTTCGGGGTATTTATTTATCCTGTTAGTCTTTGTCGGGCTCTATTTTATCATCGATATTTTTTCTAACCTTTCCGATATTTTAGAGTCGAAAACTCCCTTGCTAATTATAATGCAATATTACTTTTATTCCCTGCCTTTGATAATTCTGCGGGTAAGCCCCTTTTCCCTTCTTATCGGTACCCTTTATACTTTCGGCGAATTAAATAAAAATAACGAAATCGTAAGTTTTCGTTCTGCAGGCTTAAGCTTATTAAGGATAGCTTCGCCGGTAATAATATTTGCTCTTCTTATCTCTATTATCGCCTTCTTTATCCAGGAAAAAATTCTTATCTATTCCCAAAAAGAAGTAGAAAACATCAAACTGCATTTTATAAAGAGAAACGAATATATCGCTACCGAAGAAAGAAACCTTGCTTTTACTTCGGATAATATGATATTTTTTGCGGAAAAATTCATACCTAAAGAAAAGCGTCTCTACCGAGTCATTATTTTTCAGGAAGATGACAACAGAAATATCAACAAAAAAATATTTTGTGAAAATATCATTTACCAATATGGATTTTGGATAGCTAAAAATATAGTGACTTATAACCTTAACGAAGAAGGCGATATAATAGATAACCCTGTGAATATCGGAGTTAAAAAAATCAAGTTAAGAGAAAAACCTGAAGAACTAATATTTAAAAAAAGCATCTTTGCCCAATTTTATTCTCTTAATAACCTTAGAAAAGAAATAAACCGCTTAGCTAAAGTAAAAGCTAAGAATCTCTTAGTTAACTTGACTATCGATTACTATCAAAAAATAGCCGAACCTTTTTCGCATTTTTTTCTGGTAATGGGCGTGCTGCCCTTAGCCCTCGAGATAAAAAAACGTAAAGTTACTTTAGCTTCTTTAGGGGTAGGCTTAAGCTTCGGTTTTATCTACTATACCTTTTCCTCTTTCAGCATTGCCTTAGGAAAGTCCGGCGTAATTCTGCCTTTTTTTAGCGCTGGAGTTACACCTTTGTTTTTCTTAAGTGTAGGATTAACGGGGCTACTTTTGATAAAGTAGTTTAATTTTTATAAAAGCGAGGTATCCTGTCAGAAAGTCTGCTGACTATCTCATAAGGAATAGTTTTAGTTAAATCGGCTAAATCCTCGGCTAAAATCTCTAATCCTTTTTTTCTACCGATTAAAATTACTTCCTCTCCTACTGCGATATTTTTATTATCTCCTAAATCAACCATAATATGGTCCATGCATACTCTACCGGCAAGATTAAAAATTTTATTATTGATGATTACTTTCCCCATTCCCGATAAAGACCAAGGATAACCATCGGCATAGCCTATAGCTATGGTAGCAATATAACATTTTTTAGTAGCGATATAACTTCTGCCGTAGCCAACGCTCATTCCTTTATCGATTCTTTTAAGGAAAATAACCCTTGATTTTAAAGAAAGCACCGGATGTAAGTTGGATGAGATACTATCGGAAGGTTTGATTCCGTAAAGGATGATCCCCGGCCTAACCATATTAAAATGAGCCTTAGGATAACTTAATAAGCCCATACTGTTAGCACAGTGGTAATATCGAAAAAATATCTTTTTCTTCTTAAGCTGAACAATAAAATTATTAAAGATTTTTATCTGGTTATTAGTAAATTCTCTATCGCTATCAGCCACCGGAAAGTGAGTATAAATTCCTTCCAAAGTTATATTTTCCAAACGACTTAACTGCCGGATGAAATTAAAAGCTTGTTTATAGTAAGGGCCTAACCTACCCATACCGGTATCGATCTTTATGTGGACTGGAACAACTCGGCAAGCTTTTTTAGCTTCTTGATTAAGCTTTCTGGCGAAGTCAATATCGACTACGGTAGGCGTGATATTATATTTTACAAAATAACTAACGAAATTTTTCATCACTGCGCTAAGAATCAGCACCGAACCGCTAAAACCGTCTTCTCTTAAAGCTATCGCCTCTTCGATGCTTCCTACCCCAAAAAAGTTAACTCTTTGTTTTGCTAACTCTCTAGCAACAGGAATAAGCCCATGACCGTAAGCCGATTGCTTAATCGTAGCTAACAAGTTGACTTTAGGGCCTAAATGCCTTCTGATAATAGCGAGGTTTTTCCTTAAAGCCTTTAAATCTATTTCTATCCAAAGTGGCCTGGTCATATCTTAAATAATTATACCTTAAAATAACTTACTTTAAAGCTTCTTTATCTGGCAAGTTTCAGGATGTAAATATAAAGGTTTTAATTCACTTACCTTGGTAACTTTAGAGATTTTCAAAGTTTTAACTGCTTCTATCAAATAACGCGCTTGAGGATAAACAGCCTTTTCTAAAAACCTTATTTTTGGAAATAAATTTAATATTTTTTCTCTTAGGTACAAATCGTAAGTTATAAAAAGATAATCATCTTTATTTTGAGGTAATTCTTCTAAACTAACCAGCTTTTCGCTGCCGGTTTTCTGCAGTAAGCCGTTTTTAGACCTAAAACAGGAGAAGTAAATTAGATCTTTTTTAGCATCAGCAATAACTGCTATTTCTTCGTATTTACGGCGGTAAGGCCAGGCACAAGAATAAAAACTGCTAAGAGAATAAAATTCCTTTCTTAAACTAATCATGAAAGCTTTAAAAATACTAAAAGATACCCGCAGGCCAGTAAAAGATCCTGGCCCGGAACCGATTATAAAAGTATCGATATCTTCTAAGGGTGAGCCGGCTTTCTCTAAAGACTTTTTAATAACGCTTGGTAACCGAGAAGCTGCAAATTTAAGCTGGCGGTTAAAATCAAATACTACAGTGCCATTTCTTGCTAAGCATACCGAAAGATTACTGCTGGATATATCTATAGCTAAAATATTTTTCATTTATAGGCCTTTTTTACCATATTAAAGTCTTCTTGAGAATAGCCTTTAGCAAAAATTCTTATCCGGCGGGACTCCCGAGATTTAAAAGCGAATTCTACTCTTAAATATTTGTTTAACTCTCTTGCTATCTTGTTTCCCCATTCGATCAAAGTCATTGTCTTAGCGGCAGATAAAAAATCATCTAAGCCTAATTCAAAAATATCTTTGGATTCTAAACGGTATAAATCAATATGATAAACCAGTAAACTTCTCAACTTATATTGGCGAATTAAAGTAAAGCTGGGGCTTAAAACCCGATGTCTATAGCCTAAACCCTTTAAGACACCTTTGGCAAAAGTAGTTTTACCTCCGCCCAAGGCCCCTTCTAATAAAACAACATCTTTTTCTTTTAAAACTTTGGCTAAAATTTTACCGAGATTAACCGTCTCAATGGCAGAATTACTTGTTAATTCTAACATAGTCACTAAAAATGGCAGTAGCCTTTTACTTTTATCTGTCGGTAGCCGTTTTTTTCCTTCATTCTATAGCCGTACTTTTCGGGAGTTACTCGTCCTAAACAATAGAACTTCTTTTTTAAATAATCGATATTTTTATCTTTTTGGCTTACCGTAAAGATTAACTCATAGTCTTCTCCGCGATAAATATCCTCTATCCCCCGAGTAGTAGGAATATTATTTTTTTCGACTATAGCTCCTTTTTTACTAGCTTTTAAAATTCGGTATAAATCGAGAATAAAACCGTCGCTGATATCGATCATGGAGTTTATTTTATGATTGGTAGCCAACATTTTTGCTTCTCTTAAGCGAGGAGTAAAAATTTTGTTAAAAGCTCTTTGGCCTAAACGGGAAGTTACAAAGATGTAATCGCCGATTTTAGCTGTATGGCGGGCAATGAATTTGTCTGTCGTTCCTACGCCCCAAACATCTAAAAATAGTTTATTAGCTCGGCAAGTATCCCCACCCGCCAATGAAAAGCGGTATTTTTTAGCTACCTTCAATACTCCTTTTAGAATTTCTTTCAACTCTTTAAGTTGAATATCTTTAGTAATACCGATAGATATACCGATAAATTTAGGAGTTCCGGCGCAAGCAGCAAAATCAGACAATACTCTTAAGACTGCTCTCTGTCCGATAATCTTAAAACTGGTATTTTTTCTTTGAAAATGAATACCTTCTATGAAAAGGTCGCTTTTTAAAAGAACCTTCTCTCTACCTATCTTAACCAAAGCGCAATCATCGCCGATGCCGGCTAATAGCTCTTTATTTTGCTTAGCTTTATGTTTTAGAAATTCTACCCACTCTAATTCTTTCATAATAAACTAATTAAGGTAAGAAAAATTAGCTTAACCTTACGGCTATACAGAAATTTTATTCTATGTTATTATAGAGTATACACCAATAGATTCAATAAAAAATTAAAATGTTAAAAATAATTTCTCTCTTAATCCTATCATCATTAATAGGCTCGCTAACTCTTGCTAAAAATAATTCGAAAAACCCCTTTGGGGTTCTCACTTTTTTGCCCTGGAACGAAGAATGGAACGATTATATGTATAAAAACGAATCGGATATCGACAGAGCCTTAGAATTGATAAAAGAGTTGGGAGTTTCGATAATAAGGGTAGACTTTTCCTGGAATCATATCGAAAAAGAAAAGAATATTTTTGATTTTCAAAGGCTTGATTGTATAGTGTCGGCATGCCAAAAAAATAATATTCAAATCCTCGGTGTTCTTGGTTATTCGCCTCCCTGGACCGGTAATAATTGGAATAGCCCTCCTTCGGATGTAAAAGCACTATTAAATTATATCGCCACTACTATAAAGCGCTATCCTGACGTTAAATATTGGGAATTTTGGAACGAACCGGACTATTATATATATTGGCAACCTCAAGATGATATGAAAACCTATACCGATATCTTAAAATCGGTATATACCACTATAAAATCAGCCAACCCAAAAAGCTACGTTCTACTGGGCGGACTTACTAGCGACGGCTTTTATGCTTTTAAAAATATCCTTCGTTATGGCGGCGGCGACTATTTTGATATCGCTAATTTCCATCCTTTTATCGATCCTTTCAGAAAGAATAATTTAGAAGAAATTAAGCATAAATTAAACCACATAAGAAAAGAACTAGAAAAATACAATCTGCATAAAAAAATTTGGCTAACAGAAATAGGCTGCCCGGGCATAACCAATAAAGCAAAGACTTGTTCGTGGTGGTTCGGCCAATGTCCGAACGAATTTCAACAAGCAGAATTTCTTAAAAAATTATATAATTTTATTTTGGCAGAAAAAGATGTGGAAAAAATATTCTGGGCGTTTTTCCAGGATACGTCCAATCACTTCAAAAATGGTGTAGATTATTTTGGGCTTATACGTACCGACTATTCCAAAAAACCTGCTTATCATGAATATAAAAAAATAATCAATGGCTGGAACTGTAAAAACTCACCTTCCATACCAAACCGATAATGCTGCCGGCCTTATTTTAATATCTTCTTAATATTTTTGGCAAAGGGAGGATAAATAATACCTTTATCGCTGACTATTGCCGTAACCAATTTATGGGGCGTAATATCAAACGCCGGGTTTCTGACGCTGATTGTCTTAGGAGCAAGATAAACTTTAGCTAATATTTTCCTTACTTCTTCGGGGTTTCTTTCTTCGATAGGGATGTCTTTGCCGCTTCTTAGGCTTAAATCAAAACTACTAAAGGGAGCAACTACATAGAAAGGTATGCGATGATATCGAGCGATAACAGCTAAATTACAAGTGCCGATTTTATTAGCAACATCACCGTTAGCGGCAATCCTGTCGGCTCCGACGAAAATTTTATCTATTTTTTTATGCCGCATAAGATAAGCGGCTGTGCTATCGCAAATAATGGTTACCGGTATTTTCTTTTTAGTTAATTCCCAAGCGCTAAGACGTGAACCTTGTAATAAAGGCCTGGTTTCATCGACATAGACTCTAATGTCCTTATAAACTTGCGCTGCTTTATAGATTACACCTAAAGCCGTGCCTTCTCCGGAAGTAGCTAAAAAGCCGCTATTGCAGTGAGTAAGAATATTATCTTTTCTTTTTATAAGTTTATAGCCGTAATCGGCCATTTTTTGGCATAAAAGGATATCTTCTTTATGTATGGCTTCTGCTTCGCTTGTAATGGCTAATTTTATTTGTGATAAATTTTTATCTTTATTGCTATAAGCTTTAGCGGCTAATCTTTTTAGTGACCAACTTAAATTTACTGCCGTAGGACGGCAGCTCTTCAAATAGCTAAGAGCTTTGCTAAAAGCTTTAAAGAAAGCTTTCTTTTTCAAAGGCAAATTTTTAAGATGTACAACAATACAATAAGCGGCAAAAACACCGATTAAAGGAGCTCCTCTTACCGCTAAACTTTTAATTGCCTGATATCCTTGCTTTAAGTTACGGCATTTAAGCCAAACTTCCCGGGAAGGCAGTTTACTCTGATCAAGATAAAATAGTTGATTGTTCTTAAACTGTATTGAATACATACCTTTTTTACTTATTTAAATACGGAATACTTTTTTAGCATTTAAAAAAACTTTTTGGCGCAATTCTTCATCGCTGATATTTTTAACCGAAGCTGCTAAGGAATAGACTATCGATATATCCGAAGGCTTAGAGTCTATTCCGTTA
Organism: Candidatus Omnitrophota bacterium; assembly: GCA_017994375.1. Lineage (GTDB taxonomy): Bacteria > Omnitrophota > Gorgyraeia > Duberdicusellales > 4484-171 > JAGOLA01. The sequence goes on from JAGOLA010000068.1 coordinate 7,238, forward strand.
ATTCTCATATAAGGCGAGTCGGTTTCAAGCAAAAGATTGTTTAAAGGGCACTCTTTTAAAG
>JAGOLA010000069.1 GCA_017994375.1 Candidatus Omnitrophota bacterium
CAGTGTACTCCATCCGGTGGTAGCGGACTTAATATTACCGGAAGCGTGTCTTACGGAGAGGTTAGAGAAGGTTCTATTGGCAGGACTTTTCGGGGAAAAAGATTTACATTAGTAAAAATTGTAAAAGAAGGTCTTAGGATTCCTAAAGCATTTGAGAGTGATCAGGTCGCTCTTTTTCTTAAAAATATTACCCAAGAAGATATAAAAGCCGGTGAGATAATTTACTTTGATTAGATTATTGTTTTATGGGTAGAATTCTAAGTGCTAGTTTGTGTTTTATGGTATTTTTTTTCTCTTGCTATTCTGAAGACTTTGAATCAGCTGATTTGGCTGGTTCTTGGTATCCCAAAGACCCCGAAGTTCTTAAAAGCCAAATCAGCAATTATATAGATAAAGCTAGTTTACCTTCAATAGATGGAGAAATAATCGCTATTATTTCTCCCCATGCCGGGTTAGCTTACTCTGGTGAAGTAGCAGCTTATGGCTTTAAAGCTGTAGCTGGAAAGCCGATAACCACTGTAATTTTGGTAGGTTTTAGCCATCGTCAGGATTACGATGGTATAGCAGTATTTGAGAAAGAGGGTTTTAAAACCCCTCTAGGAGTGATTTACAATGATAAAGAATTGGCTCAAAAAGTTATTTCTACGGATAAAAAATTTGTTACTAATAATTTAGTTTTTAAAGGAGAAAATTCTCTGGAGCTTATTTTACCTTTTATCCAGGTTGTTTTGGGTGAGCCTAAAGTATTATTATTATCTATCGGTAGGCAAAGTTTTGATAATTGTTTGCTCCTTGGCAATACTATCGCAGATATCCTTAAGGAGAAAGAAAATTTTTTAATTATTGCTAGTACCGATATGAGTCATTATTTGCCTAATACTTTGACTAAAGAAACCGATGCCGAAACCGTAACTATGATTGAAAATATGAATCCGCAAGAGTTATACCAACAATGCTATGGCCAGAATCGCATGTGTGGGCTAGGAGCAGTAGTTTCGGTGATGATAGCAGCAGAAAAATTAGGAGCAAAGGAGAGTCTAATATTAAAACAAGCTACTTCCACCAGGAATACCGACAGCAACGAAAAGTCGGTAGGCTATTTGAGTGCCGCTTTTCTTAAAACTGGCGATGATAAGTTAAAAGGAGAGAATGATATGGATAAGTTATTGGACGATAAACAAAAGAAGAAGCTTTTGAAGATAGCGCGTTCTACTATTGAGCACTATTTAGAAAAAGGGGAAGTTTTGAATGTTGACGTTGACGATCCAACTTTAAAAAAAGTCTTCGGAGTTTTTGTTACTTTAAATAAGGATGGCCATTTAAGAGGCTGTATCGGCAATATAATCGGCCATAAACCTCTTTATTTAGGAGTACGGGATATGGCTATAGCTTCCGCCGTAGAAGATCCGCGTTTTCCTCCCTTAAACAAGAGTGAATTACCTAAAATAAATATTGAAATTTCGGTTCTTTCACCGCTAGAAAAGATTACTGACCCCGATAAGATAATTCTCGGTACCCACGGCGTATTAGTAAAAAAAGGATTTCGAAGTGGCGTGTATCTGCCGCAAGTAGCAACTGAAACTGGCTGGAGTAAAGAAGAATTTATGAATAGTCTTTGTGCCCAGAAGGCCGGCTTTGAGTCCGAAGCTTGGAAAAAGGGAAGTTGTGAGATTTACATCTTTACGGCAGAAGTCTTTGGAGAATAATTTTTCCTCCCAGAATTATAAGAATAGTTCCGCTGGTTATTTTTAAGATTCTTTTGATGTGCTTATTTTCACAAAGCCATCTTCCTAATTTTGCCGAGAATACTATCCCTAAAATAAGCGGCGATAAAACAGTCCCCACTCCGAACACTAACGTAAAGAAAACCGCCTTAAAAACAGTAGAGGAGATAATTACTACATAATTTAAAATTCCTAAAAGCGGCAGGCAGGGTGAGAGCCCGATTAATAATCCTAAAACTCCTACATTGCGGATGTTTCCTTTATGTAACCAGTTACAATTTTTAGAAAAATTGGGGTTTTGGTCAAGTATCATTGATATACCGATAATAACAATAAATAGTGCCAGTAAAAGATATATAAAATTTAAATAGTTTATCAACGAAGGGCTATTCAATATTTTTACGCCGATAGCACTTATTATTCCCAAAATCATATAACCAATAAGTTTACCGCTAGAAAATAAAAAGTAAGAATGAAGAGATTCTTTAAGGCTTCTTTTATAAATAACCGTGTAGCTGATTAATACCGGCGCACATATGCTAAGGCAGGAGCTAGAACCTAAGATTAAACCGCTCAAAAATAAATAATATAGATTTTCTCGCATCTCTCTTATAAAATAATATAAGACATAAGGGGAGCCTTGTCTATGCTAATCTTTATTCTTTTAGGTATAGTAAGTTCTATATTCCAAATAGTAGCGCTACGGGAATTTTCTTTTTCTATTGCCAAACACGAATTATCTTTATTGGCAGGAATCGGAATTTGGCTCTTATTCGGTTCTTTAGGCAGCTTGACGGCCAAAAAAAGATTAATAATACCTTTTGGTGTCTTGCCGCTGATATTTTCTTTGGTGTTTATTTTTTCCATCTTGGGGAGCCACTTGGCAAAGTCGCTGGCAAATATTGCTTATTATGAGGAAGTAAGTTTAGGGTTTGCTTTAGGTTGGGGGTTTATTTTATTGGGAATTTTAAGTTTTTTTTGTGGTTACGGATTTTCCTGTTTTAGCCGATTCTATTTAGATAAAAATACTTATTTAGCTAAGACAGCAGTATGGTTTTTTATTTGGGAAGCAATAGGATTCTTTATCGGGGGTATTATTTTTACCTTTAGTTTATCGGCTTATTCTAATCCCTTATTTTTCGTATTGCTTCCGGCATTATTTATATTGGCAATGGAAATCAAACTTTCCAAAAAAGTAATTTCATTTCTGATAATAGCGATTTTAGGATTACTTTCTATTTTTACTTTTGAAAAAGTTTTAACAAAAGAATTTTCGGGAGCCAATATACTTGTTAAAAAAGGTACCCCCTATGGTCCGATCTTTTTAGCTGATTCTTTTGGAACCCTATCGCTATATCAACAGGGGTCTTTAGTAGCTTCTAGCGCTGACCAAAGTTGGTATGAAGAGTTTATCCACGGCACTTTCTCTTCAGCTGAAAAGATAGATAAAGTGCTTTTAATCGGGCCTTATACCAAAGGACTGCTTAAGGAAGTTTTAAAATACCGTTTAAGCCGCTTAGATTGTGTAGATAAAAGTGTCTTCTTTAAAGATATTAGCCAGGATTTAAAACCGGATAACAGTATAAATTTTGTCGTGGCTGACCCTCGGCTATACCTTAAAAATACTTCTTTAAAGTATGATTGTATAATCATGAATATTCCGCCCCCTTCCAATTTATCTCTTAACCGTTTTTTTACCCTTGAATTTTTTCAGATTGTAGAAAGTAAACTGGATAAAAACGGCATATTTTCGTTTTATATTCCTTCTAAAAGGGATATTCTAAGCCCTAGGATTTTAGATTTTAATTCCTGTATTTTGAATACTTTAGGCAAAGCATTTAGCGATTATCTTTTTTTACCGGCCGATACCATGATAGTATTAGCAACTAACAATAAAAAAATTACCCCTGAATATTTAGTAGAAAATTTCAGCCGGTCTAAAATCAAAACCGATTATTTTACCGTTTATCATCTTAAAGAAGCAACAGATCCCAGTAAGATAGAATATGTAAAAGGCATGGTTAATAAAGAAATAAAAATAAACAGCGATTTTTATCCGCGCGGTTTTCTTTATTATTCTCTGCTTGAACAAGCTAAGTTTTATCCGGACTTAAGGGTAAGCTTTGCTAAAATAGGTCCGGTAATAATAGGTTTTTTTATTTTAGTTTTTCTTGCTAGTTTCTATTTGAGCCGCTTGGACAAAACTTGGTTTATATTTTTTAAAGTAATGATGATAGGTTTCTCATCTATTGGAATAACCGGCATAATTTTTATCTTATTTCAGGTTTATTGCGGTGCCTTATATTGGAAAATAGGTATTTTGACAGGTTTATTCATGGTAGGTTTAAGCAGCGGAGCTTACTTAATAAATCTTATCGCTTTAAAGATACCTTTCCGGAGATTGACTTTATATTTTTATTTAGGATGGTTGCTATTTGTCGGAAGTTTTTTCTTAAGCATGAAGTTAGAAGGAAAATTCTTTGCCGGATATTTTTTATTTTATGGCTATTCTTTATTAACTGGTATTCTTACCGGAGCAGTATACCCGATAGTTATACCTTTATTATTTGACCGCAAGAATCCTAAAAATAATATCGCGGCTTTAGTATATTGTGCTGATTTGTTAGGAGCTTTCGTAGGTACTTTTTTCTTCTCTTTATTTTTTATCCCTTTTTTAGGGGTAAAGGCGGGTCTATTTATCCTTCTATTAGTTTTTCTTTTCTTAATTATCAGTAATTAGGTTACTCCCAGATACCGGATATTGGTTCTTTGCAGAAGGGACATCGGCCTTCTTTAAGATGGTTTTCTATTATTCTGTAGCCAATACGTTTTATCAATAATTTATGACAATTAGGGCAGTAGGTATCTTCGCCGAAATGCTCAGGAACATTTCCGATATAGACAAAATTTAGGCCGCTTTCTTCAGCAATTTTTTTGGCTTTTATTAGGGTAGATATAGGAGTGGGTGAAAGATTAGTAAGTTTATACATTGGAAAGAAACGCGAGAAATGTATTGGAGTGTCTTTTCCTAAATTTTCTACTATCCATTGGCACATTTTTCGGATTTCTTCATCGCTATCATTTCCGCCGGGAATGATTAAGTTGGTTATTTCCAGCCAAACTCCCTCTTCTTTCAGTATTTTTAAAGTGTTAAGGACTTCGTTTAAGCTACCTTGGCAGAAAGAAGCATAATATTTATCGCTAAAACCTTTAAGGTCGATGTTGGCGGCTTTAAGGTATTTAGTTAATTGGCGTAACGGTTCTTCGTTTATATAACCCGCAGAGTGCATGACCAGCGAAATATTTTCTTCTTTAGCCAGCTTAGCGATATCGAGCATGTATTCGTAGAATATCGTCGGTTCGGTGTAAGTAAAGGCGATAGTTTTAGAACCGCTACTTTTAGCTAAAGAGATTATTTCTTGGGGGGAAACAAAACGTTTATCGACAGTTTCGGGATCTAACTGGGAAATTTCCCAATTTTGACAGAATTTACAGCGAAGATTACATCCGGCAGTAGCGATAGAAAAAGATTTTGTTCCGGGATAAACATGAGCTAAGGGTTTTTTTTCGATGGGATCGACATGAAGTGCTACTGCTTGTCCGTAGGTTAAAGCATAGAGCTTGTCAGAGATATTTTTTCTAGCCCGGCAGAATCCTTTTTCTCCTTTGGAGATAATACAACGCCGGGGGCAGAGTTGGCATTGGATTTTTCCTTCTTCAAGGCTAACCCAATACAAGGCTTCTTTCAATTCCAAAGGCGCATTTTTATCTTGGGCTAGGCTGACATTAAGATTATTTAATTGTTTTCCAATAAGAAAAGAGATTAAGATGAAGCAGAGATAGAATGCTAAATTAAAATATTTCTTTATATTTTTCATCTATTATTTACTATTGTAAGCTTAGGGTGATAATTTATCAAGTAGTCATTTTTATAGTATTAGCTTATGGTATAATAAATAAAATAAATGGCGAGGTGATTATGTTTCAAGATCCAGTTTGCGGGATGAAGGTGGATAACGATACAAAATATACCTTAAAGCATGAAGGTGGTACTTATTTTTTCTGTAGCTTAGTTTGCCTTAAGAAATTTTGCCAAAAAAATGGTATAGCTTTAGAAAGTGTAGTGAAAGATTACCATCAAAACCGCAGTTATTTTTATAAAAATAAAGTTTTTATAGCTTTTTCTGTGTTAGCTACTCTAGTTATCTTGTCTTATTGGTTTTCACCTTTAGTTCCTTTTCGAATTTCTTTATTTATGTATTTAAAGACTATCTGGTGGGCAATTCTTTTAGGTTTTGTTTTAGGCGGCTTAATCGATTACTATATACCTCGAGAGTATATTTCTTATGTTCTAGCTAAACCCAAGAAGAGGACTATTTTTTATTCGGTAATTTTAGGTTTTTTAATGAGCGCTTGTTCTCACGGGATATTAGCTCTTTCTATACAATTGCATAAGAAAGGAGCTTCTAATCCGGCGGTTATGGCCTTTTTATTAGCTAGCCCTTGGGCAAATATGACTCTTACCATAATGCTTCTTGGTTTTTTTGGTTTACGAGCTTTGTTTATTATCGGTTCGGCCATAATTATAGCGGTAATTACTGGTTTTATTTTTCAATTTCTAGATAAAAGAAGGCTTATCGAAAAGAATGATAACACCGTAGCTGTAGACGAAAATTTTTCTATAAAAAAAGATTTACAACAAAGGCTAAAGAATTACAAGCTCTCTTTAAATACTGTTAAATCGGATTTAAAAGGAATACTGGAGGGAGCAATTTCTTTAGCTAATATGGTTTTATGGTGGATTTTAATCGGTATTGGTATCGCTAGTTTTGCCGGAGCGTATATATCAACAGATATTTTCCAGGCTTATATGGGCCCGAATCTTTTAGGTTTAATGGTAACATTGATTCTAGCAACAATCATAGAAGTTTGTTCGGAAGGGTCAGCTCCTATGGCTTTTGAGATTTTTCGTCAAACTAAAGCCTTAGGCAACAGTTTTGTCTTTCTTATGGCTGGTGTTGTTACCGATTATACGGAGTTAGGCTTAATCTGGCATAATATCGGCCGTAAAACCGCTATCTGGCTTATGGCGGTTAGTATTCCACAGGTTATTTTATTGGGCGTAATAGCCAATAGAATATTTTAAAAATTATCTAATATGAAAGATTCACATCGTTTCCCTAGTTTCTCGGTAGCAGAAGAGCTTTTTGAATACCGCCATATCGAAAAAAAGAAGCTGAGAATATGTATTTTTATTACCGTTTTGGTAATGGCGGTAGAAATTATAGGAGGATTTTTAACTCACAGCTTAGCTTTAATTAGTGATGCTGGGCATATGTTTACTCATTCTTTTGCTTTGATTATCAGTTATGCTGCTATTGTTTGTGCCGGTATAAAGAGTTGTCATCACCGTACTTTTGGTTTTTACCGAACCGAAATATTAGCAGCCTTGTTTAACAGCTTATTTCTTTTCGGCGTTACTTTTTGGATAATAGCCGAAGGAATAAGGCGATTAATTAACCCCCAGCCAGTTCTTGTCCCAGAGATGTTTTTGATAG
>JAGOLA010000070.1 GCA_017994375.1 Candidatus Omnitrophota bacterium
ATAAGCTACTTTTATCTTTCCTATTTGGCCCTTTAACTCCTCTATCGTAAGAATATCAGCCAGTACTTACGAAGGGTACGAAAGGTCGCTTAAGCAGTTTATTACCGGAATAGAAGAAAACTCGGCAAATTCTAAGATATCATTATGAGAAAAAGTACGTAGCACTACGGCATCAAGGTATAAAGAAAGAGTCTTAGCGACATCACTTACTTTTTCTCTCTCTCCTAAATCTACTTCTGCCGGCGTATAATAAATAGTATCAGCCCCTAATTCTAAAGCACCGATATAGAAAACAGTTTTAGTTCTTAAAGAAGGCTTCTCAAACAATAAACCGATACACTTATCTTTAAGAATATTTTTAAAATTAGCCGGATTATTCTTTATCTGGGCCGATAAATCTAAAAGGTTCTTAAGTTCTTTCTGCGAAAAGGTCTTTAAAGAGATAAAATGTTTCATAACCTATCTTATACTGCTAAAAACTTCTTTTAATATTTTTAATCCTTTTGATAGCTCTGCTTCCTTTACGTTAAGTGCCGGCATTATCCTTAAAACGTTATTGTGGGTAGAGTTAATTACCAGACCTTTCTGAAGGCACTTAAGAAATACCGGGTAAGACTCTCTGTCTAATTCTACAGCTTTCATTAAGCCTAAACCCCTAGCTTCTTTTATAAAACCAAAATCGCTTTTTAGCTTTGCTAATTTAGCGGATAAATAATCGCCTCTTAGCTTGGCTTTTTCTAACAGGCCTTCTTCCTTAATAATTTTAAATACCTCTTGAGAAACCTTACAAACTAAAGGAGAACCGCCGAAAGTAGAAGCATGCATCCCCGGTTTAATTATATCAGCTATTGTTTTTTTAACAACCAAAGCAGAAATCGGGACTCCGGCTCCTAATCCTTTGGATAAAACCATTATATCCGGGGTAACCGCATAATGCTGGTAACAAAACATCTCACCGGTTCTGCCCATACCGGTTTGAACTTCATCGACGATAAAAAGAATATTTTTTTTCTGGCAATAATTTTTTAACTGCTTTAGGTAATCTTTGCTAGCAACGTTCACTCCGCCTTCTCCCTGAATAAGCTCTAGCAGCACCGCTACTGTTTTAGGAGTAACTAATCTTTTAAAACTATCAAAGTCATTGAATTTTGCTACTTTAAAGCCGGGTAAAATAGGCTTAAAATTATTTTGATATTTTTTTTGGCCGGTTGCCGAAAGAGCGCCAAAAGTCCGGCCGTGAAAAGAATTTTCCATAGTAATAATCTCGTATTTCTTACCTTTACCGAACAACCGGCTGAATTTAATCGCTCCCTCTATGGCCTCGGCGCCGGAATTAGCAAAAAATACCTTGGCCGGAAAACTTTCTTCAACAATCTTCTTAGCCAGTAAAACCTGCTCTTTAAAAAACAAATTATTGGGTAAATGGATTAACTGCCCGGCTTGCTTATTTATAGCTTTGATAATTTTAGGATGAGAATGCCCTAAGATAGAAACTCCCCAGCCGGGAAATAAATCTAGATAAACCTTGCCCTGGCTATCCCAAAGAAAGCTTCCTTGGCCTTTTATAAATACCGGCCCTATCCGCTTGTAAGTATTTAAGGAGTAATCTTGATATAATTTTTTAACGTTCATTTTATTCTTTAAATAAAATAGGTATTATTGGACTATCTCGGTACTGATACCTTTATCGGTGAATATTTCTAAGAGAATAGCGTGGGATATCTTAGCATCAACGATATGGGCTTTTCCTACTCCGGATTTAATGGCTGCGGCTGCTGCCCGGGCTTTCGGTAGCATTCCCTCGTCTATTACTTTTTGTTCGATCAATTCTTCTATCTCTTTAGCAGTGATGCTGGAAATTAAGGAGCTACTATCATGATGGTTTCTCATAATTCCCAAAACATTAGTCAAAAATACTAACTTTTCTATTTTAAGAGAAGAAGCTAAAAAAAAGGCCACATCATCGGCATTAATATTATAAGAGATACCTTTATCTTTAACGGAACGGCCTATCGGACAAATTACCGGGATAGCATCATCAAGCGCACCTAATAACTTTTCTTTATCAAAACCAATAATTTGGCCGACGAATCCTAAATCTACTTCGCTTTCTTTTTTTTCGGCCTTCAGGATGTTATTTTTACTTTTAAAACCGCAAGCTTTAACTCCATGAAGTTCTATTTCTTTAACTATCATATCATTAAGCTCATCTAATTCTTTCTCCACTATTTTTAAAGTGGCAGCATCGGTAACGCGCATACCTTTTACGAATTTTGTGACGATATTGTGTTTTTTTAACTCATTAGTAATATTAGGACCGCCGCCATGGACAATAATCGGCATTATCCCGGCTAACCTTAAGAAAGCGATATCTTCTAAAACACCTTTTCTTACCCTTTCCTCACTTAAAATAGACCCACCGTATTTAATGATGAAAATCTTGCCTTGAAACTTCTGGATGTAAGGAAGGGCTTCGATTAAAACTTCAGCTTTTCTTATGGCTTCTTTCATTTATTTTTTAGCTATACTCGGCGTTAATCCTGACATATTCCGGAGTCAAATCCGAAGTGTATACTACCCAATCGGCTCGTCCGGATTTTAAATCGATAGTGATAGTGATATTCTTTTTTGCTAAAGGAGTAGTTATAACTTTGATATTCTTTTTAACTTTAATCCCTTCTTGGCCTAAAGCCGAAATAATTCTTCCCCAATTAGAATTTTCGCCGTATAAAGCGCACTTAAAAAGAGTAGAGTTGGCCAAACAAAGCCCGGCTCTTTTGGCCTGCTGGGAATTCTTAGCTCCCTTGATGTGAATTTCTATAAATTTTGTAGCGCCTTCGGCATCCTGAATTATTTTTTTAGCTAAGCTTAAACAAACTGTTTTTAAAGCTAAAGCAAAATCGTTTATTTCTTTCTTGCTCTTAAGAGTAATTTTCCTACTGGAAGTAAAGAATACTGTATCATTGGTGCTCATGCAACCGTCGACGCTAATAGAATTAAAGCTTACATTGACTGCTTCTTTGGCTATTTTTCTAAAAATGCCCTGCGGTAAATCTACGTCGGTAATTATAAAACTTAACATAGTAGCCATATTAGGATAAATCATACCGGCCCCCTTAGCGAAACCGGCAATAACAGCTTTACCTTTAGCGGTTAAAACTGTAGCCGCAGCGGTCTTAGAAAAATTATCGGTGGTAAGGATGCTCTTAGCAAAATTTTCGGGATTATTATTTAAATTTTTTATAAGCTCCGGAATATTTTTAATGATTTTATCCTTAGGCAATTTTTTACCGATAATACCGGTAGAAGCAATGAGGGCATTTTCGGGTTTAACCCCTAAAGCAGAAGCTAATTTATCAATTATGTCTTTGGTATCTTCTAGCCCTCTGTTATGGGAATAACAGTTAGCGTTGCCGCTATTGGTAATAATGGCTTTGGTAAGATTTTTGACATTTATCTTGCTTAACACTACCGAATAAGAAGGATTAACATTAGTAGTAAAAAAAGCTACTGTTTTACCAAAACTTTTAAGATAAATTAATCCTAAATCTAGCTTTTTTCTTTTTATACCACAATGTATGCCGGAAAGCAGAAAACCTTGAGGCAATTTCATAATAAACCTAATTTTTGGTCTAAACCGACCATTATATTCATATTCTGGATAGCATTACCGGCTGCTCCCTTAATAAGATTGTCTATGCTGGAGGCGATGACTGCTATCTTACCTTGGCTGTCTAAAGAAAACCCAATATCACAGAAATTAGTCCCTACTACTTCCTTTAAAGCCGGTAAATTATCTTTGATTCTTACAAAGGGGCAATCTTTATAGTATTTCAAGTAAATATCCTTTAAATTATCGTTACTTAACTTTTTCTTTAAGCCCAGATGCATCGTAGAATATATTCCGGCTTCTACGCCGACTACATGAGGAACAAAAGAAAGTTTTAGCTCTTGTTTAGTTTTTTCTTCCAAGACAGCTAAAATTTCCGGAGTATGTTGATGCACAAAAGGCTTATAGGCCCAGATATTTCCGGAAATATTGCTGTAGTGATAATCAATGACTGCTTTTCTGCCGGCGCCGGTAATCGAAGATTTAGAATCAACGAATACCGCACCTTCTATTAAGTTTTCCTTAGCTAAAGGATATAGACCTAAGATGACCGAAGTCGGATAACAACCGGCATTGGCTATTAAATCAGCCTTGGCTATTTGAGCTTCGTAGAGCTCAGCTAAGCCGTAAACTGCTTTTTTTAAATTAGCCTCGTCTTTATGCGGCATCTTGTAGTATTCTTTATAGACCAAGGTATCTTTTAAGCGGTAATCGGCAGATAAGTCAATTACCTTTTTATTGGCTTTTAACAGGTAAGGCGCAACTTCCATAGAAACCGTGTGCGGAAGAGATAAAAATAAAATATCGCTTACTTGCGAAGCTTTTTTAGTATCTAAAGGTTCGCATTGTAGCTCTGTCTTTTTTGCAAAGCGCGCAAATAAGCTGCTATACGGCACCGGCTTAGGTGTCCGGGAAGCTAAATAGGTTAGCTCAACCTTAGGGTGATTAAGCAATAGCTCTACTAGCTTTTCTCCCGTAAACCCAGTGGCACCTAATACTGCTACTTTTACCTTCATTTTCTTTAATAATTTAGGTTTTATTTAACTTTTATAAGATTAGATTATGATAAACTAAAATGAAGTTAGAGTCAATATAATTTAGCATTGGGGCAGTCTTATAGAAAGGCAGAAAGATTACCGAAGAAGCGGCGATAGCTCTAAAATATTACCTAATTCTAAGGATTTCCCGCAAGCTGCCGGAGAAGGAAATTCCAAGGTAAATAAAGAACCCGGGCAAAATACCGCCCGCCAAGGCTTAACGGCTTTACAAATTCGGATTATCCGCATTTCTTTGTTTAAAAAGACAATATCTATAGGAAAACGCATAAAACAAGTATGTATTGACGAAGCGTGCTTAAAAATTAAAACTTCCTCTTTATCCATAAACTTTTTAAACATCAGGCCAATTAAGCGCTTAAAAAAGTCATCGGCTATTTTAGCTTTTGGGCTAATAAGAATATTCTTGGTCTTATTGGTAATTTTATAGAGCATGGCCTAATTTTTCGATTACCTCTTGGGGTATTACGCGAGGCCCAAATTTACTATCCACGCAAACTAATTGCGTGATAGCGCTGACTAAAAGTTGTTCGCCTCTTTTTATCTGCTGCTCAAAATCCAAAGAAACATTTTTTACTTTAGCTACTGTAGTAAATACTAAAAGCTCATCGGCGTAGCGGGCCGGTGAACGATAATTAATTTCTACCTTTCTTACTACAAACCAAATATTATTGTCGGATAACTTTGCTATATTGATACCTTTATTCGAAAAAAACTCGGTCCGGCCTTCTTCGAAATACTTAAGATAATTAGCATAGTAGACTACTCCGCCGCAGTCGGTATCGTGATAATAGATTTTTTTAGTTATCGGCTTCATATTAAATAAAATTATACCACTTTTAAGCTGTAACCCCAACTAAATCCTACAGGCGAAAGAAAAAATTCATAAAGGGGCTGTCAAACTTGCGGGAAACTTTACGGTAGTAGTAACTTAAGTAGATAAATACCACTCCGGCAAATACCAGGATAAAAGCTACTATCAACGACAGTAAAGGCGGATAAAGTGCTATTGATAAACCAGCTAAAATAAAAATAATTCCTGCGATCATCTGGCCTCCTCTTCTTTTTTTAAGAATTCTTCCATATCTATAGGTAAATTTATCCTTATATTCTGCCTTTTATTGTCTCGGGGATTAATAAAGCTAAGATAATAAGCATGCAAAGCCAGCCGCCGGAATTTAACTTTAAAATCGCGCCGGAAAGCATACTTATCTTCTCCTAAAATCGGATGGCCTATTTTAGCCAGCTGTATCCTTAACTGGTTAGTCCTGCCGGTCAAAGGGTTCAATTCCACTAAACTCCAATCTTTAAATTCGCGTAATACTTTGTAAATCGTTTCAGCCTTCTTTTTTTTCTCGCCGAATATCCTACCATGACGGTCTATAATATAATCCCTTAATAAGCCTTTCTTTTTCTTTAGTATTCCCTTAACAAAAGCATAATACTTCTTTTCGATGCCGCGCTCTTTAAATTGTTGCATAACTGCTTCTTGAGTTGCTCTATCTTTAGCGTAAATAACCAGGCCTGTGGTTTCTCTATCAAGCCGATGACAAGGAAAGACCTTAAAACTTAACTTTTTTTCTATCAGGCCGGTCAAAGTTACTTCTTCTTTCCTGGCCGCCGGCTGAATCAAAACTTTGGCTATTTTATTTACTACCAATAAATGTTTATCGTTAAATACTACTTCAAAAGGATTCATCGAAAAATATTTTCAACCTCTTCTTTTAACTGTCTCTTCAATATTTTACCCGTTGAATTTTTTATCAAACTGTCCCGGAAGAATATCCTCAAAGGAACCTTATAAGAAGCTATATTAACCCTTAAATAATCTATTATTTCTTTTTCTTTTATATCGCCTTCTTTCACTATAAAAGCAACCGGTGCTTCGCCGCGATGTTCATGATAAACGCCAACGACCGCCGCTTCTTTTACCGCCGGATGTTTATAAAGGACTTCCTCTATTTCCCGCGGATAAACATTAAAACCGCGTACATTAATCATTTCTTTTAATCTTCCCATAATATAGATAAAACCTTCCCGGTCAATTTTAGCTAAATCTCCGGTATATAGCCAACCTTCTTTTAAAACGTTGCTGGTCTCTTGCGGTAAGTTATGATAGCCTGGCATAACGCTATCTCCTTTGACCAAAAGTTCTCCTATCATATTGACAGCTACTTCTTTACCTTTCCAATCCACGATTTTTACTTTGAGTGAAGGCAAAGGCAATCCTACCGAGTTAGGCTTATCTTCTCTTTCCAAGGGAGTTAAAGAAACTACCGGTGAAGCTTCGGTTAAACCGTAACCTTGAAGAATAGGGCGCCTAAATTTTAGCTTAAATTTCTGCGAAACTTTCAAAGGCAATTCGGCAGCACCAGAAATACAAAGCCTTACCGGATTAAAACAAGAACTTAAGAATAATTTCCAGCGAGAAAATTTTATTTCACTTAAAATATTATAAATGGAAGGTACGGCTATGAAAATTGTTACTCGATGTTTAAATATTGCCCGGATAACCCTTCTAAAAGGTTTAATAGCCCTCATTATTACTATTTTTGCTCCTTGGGCTAAAGGTACACACATACACACCGTAGAAG
>JAGOLA010000071.1 GCA_017994375.1 Candidatus Omnitrophota bacterium
ATCAAGAATACTGGTTTTTCCATGGTCAATATGGCCCATAAGAGTGACTATGGGGGCTCTCTTACGTAAGTCTTTTGACTCTGCACCTAAAATGGCTTCTTCCTGGGAAGGTTTCTTTTTAAGATTAATTTTATAAAAATAAGCTATATTGCTTGCAGTTTGCTCGTCTAGATTTTGGTTTATGGTGAATAATTTGCCTTGTTTTATTAAATCACCTAATAATTCCGAAGGTTTTTTCCCTAGTTTCACCGCTAAATCTTTGATAGTAATCGGAAAATCTACCTCGATGACATTATCCTCGATTTCTTTCTCTTCTATTTCCTTTAATTCCTGTTTAATTATGGCAGCGGTCTCCGAATCTATGCTAGACATGTGGTTCTTAACTGGAAAATTAAGGCTTTTCAATTTTTCAATTAGTTCTTTAGTGTCTATTTTCAGTTCCTTTGCCAATTCATAAATCCTCATTCCTTAAACTCCTTTGGCTTTATTAAGTAAATTAATAAAATCTACTATTCTTTCTTAGATACGGGTTCGTCTTTATTTTCTGGTTCTTTCAACATCTTTTTAGCTTCTACGATAATATCCTGGGCCTTCTTTTTACCTATTCCTTTAAGTTTAACTAGATCACTTTCACTGGCATTAGCTAAAACTTTTAAGTCTCCGTAGCCAGCTTCCGCTAAAACTGCAGCGACTTTTTTACCTACCGACTTAAGTTGATGTAACTTCTTAGTATCTTCTTCTATCCCTTCTTTAGAACGGATATCTATTTCCCAACCCACTAATTTCGATGCTAAACGTACATTTTGCCCTTTCTTGCCGATAGCCAAAGATAACTGGTCTAAAGGCACTAATACTTTGGCTCTTTTTACGTCTCGGTCCAATTCAATCATAGATATGACCGCTGGCGAAAGAGATGCTTTTATAAAGCTCTTAATATCATCGCTCCATCTTATAATGTCGATTTTTTCACCCCTTAACTCTTCAATTATATTTTTAACGCGAGAACCTCTCATTCCTACACAAGCACCTACTCCGTCAACTTTATCATCTTTAGAAAATACGGCTATTTTAGTTCTATCGCCGGCTGCTCGGGCTATAGATTTTATTTCTACTATGCCTTCACCTATCTCCGGTACTTCCAATTGGAATAATTTCCTGACCAAACCTTCATGCCTTCTAGAAAGTATGATCTGGACGCCTTTTTCTTTCTTAACCTCATAGACATAAGCTTTTACTCTTTCTCCCATCCTAAATCTATCTAAAGGAGAAAGAAAAGAATTGGGGATAATTCCCTCGGCTTTACCCATAAGGTCTAAGATAACTGCTTTTTTTTCTATCCGGTAGACTATGCCGCCGACGATTTCATTCTCTTTCTTTTTATACTCATTATAAATATTGTCTTTCTCGGCTTCCCGGATTTTCTGTATTATAACCTGACGGGCAGTCTGAGCGGCAATACGTCCAAACTCTTCGGACATTATTTCTTTACCGCCGATAGTAACGCTGATATCTCCTTTGCTAGGATCTATCTCTACATTTACCTCGGCATTTTGAGACGTTATCTTAGCTATTCTCTTAGCCGCTACTATCAAAGCATGCTTTACCGCATCAATCAAAACTTCTTTGTTTAATCCTTTTTCTCTTTCTAACTGGGAAAGAATGCTTAAAAACTCTTTTTTCACTTTACTATACCTCCCAAGTAATTATTTTCTTAAGATTAAATTACTATTATTTTTTCCTTACCCATCTTTATATTATCAAAATCAACCTCTAATACTTCTTTTTGATACCTTACTACCAACCCCTTATCGGAAATATCTAGTATTTCTGCTTCCAGGGAAGGTTTATTAACTACTGGCTCTTTAAACCACAAAGAAACGGTTCTTCCCTTAACTCTTAAAAAATCGTTTCTGTTTTTTAATGGTCTATCTAATCCCGGAGAGTTAACCTCCAAGGTATAATTATCACCTAAAACTTTATTGTTATCTAAATAAGAAGAAATTTTTTTATTTAGGTCAGCACATTCCTCCATAGTTATGCCGCCGCCTAAATGATCAACCAAACAACAGAGACTATAAATACCATGATAAAAAGAAAACTTAAGCTCTATCATCTCAAAGCCTTCTTTTTCGATAATATCTTTTATTTCTCCTTTAAATTTTTCTTTATCGTCCATACTCGCTAGTCAAAAAATTTAGTAACTCCTCTTTAGAAAAGGATTTTTTTTCACCGGTCTTTCTTATTTCTAAATCAAACTTATTATTGGCTAAATATCTTTTACCCATAATAGCTAAGTAAGGATTACCTATCAGGTAAGAATCGTTAAATTTAACTCCGGCAGCTTCGTTACGTTCGTCTACTAAAACCGAAAAACCTTTGCTCTCTAACAGTTCACTTAAACTAAAAGCTTCTTTTAGCAAATCATTTTCTAAAACTACCAGGCTCAAGTCAAAAGGACTTACCTTTTTAGGCCAGATTAACCCTTTATCGTCGGAGAAAACTTCGGCTATTGCCGCAAATATTCGGCTTACGCCAATACCATAACAACCCATAATAAAAGGGCTTCTTTTACCTTTATCATCGAGAAAATAAGCTTTTTGAGCTAAAGAGTATTTGACTCCCAATTTAAAAATATGCCCGATTTCTATCATATTTTCTGCAACGAGGTTCTTTTTGCAAACCGGACAAGATCCTTCTTTTTTAAAGTACTTTGCACACTCTCGGCAATAAAACAAGACATCTTCTCCTATTTTAGCCGGCACCATAAACTCATGGGAAATATTACCGCCCATAGCTCCGGAATCAGCTTCCTGCGTTAAAAAATTTAGACCGCACTCTTTGAATATATTTTGGTAAGCTAAATTCATTTTATCGTAATTTGTATTTAGCCCCTCTTCATCTTTATCGAAACTGTAGGCATCTTTCATGATAAATTCGCAGCTTCTCATCAATCCGAACCTTGGCCGAGGCTCATCGCGAAACTTAGTCTGAATCTGGTATAAAATCAAAGGTAGCTGTTTATAGGAGAAAACCGCCCGGCGTACAATCTCGGTAATCTCCTCCTCGTGAGTCGGACCTAAACAAAGTTGCCTTTTTTTACGGTCTTGAAATTTAAACATTACTTCATCAAGGTCTTTGTCTCTGCCGGTCTTTTGCCAGATATCAATCGGCTGGATAGCACTCATTAATAATTCTTGAGCGCCACTGGAATCCATATGTTTACGTATAATATTGCTGATTTTATTTAGCACTCTCCAGCCTAAAGGCAAATAAGCATAGATACCCGAAGAAATCATAGAAAGAAAGTTTCCTTTCAACAACAGCCGATGGCTCTGGCATTCGGCGCTTTTAGGGTCTTCCCGGCTAGTAAAAATAAAACTTTGGGAAAATAACATACCTTTGTAAATTCCTATTTATCGACCTCGAATATATTTAAATCTATCTTAATTCCTCTTTTCTTAAAAAGATGTAGAAATTTAGGCTTACTTAAAGCTTTAAATCTACCTTTTACCATAAAATCATCGGTTACCTCTTCTATTTCATAACGAAATAAATCGCGTAAAATTATTTTGTTATCTTGTAAATTCTCTACTTCGGTAAGATAAGTTATTTTTCTAGAACCATCAGCAAGCTGTTCATGTTGAACGATTAAATCTAATCCGGAAACAATTTGTTCTCTTATCGCCCAAGTAGGCAAATTAAGGCTAGCGTATAAAGCCATAGTTTCTAAACGGGTAATGGTATCGGCCGGAGTAGAGGCGTGAATAACGGCTAAACAGCCACGGTGGCCGCTGTTTAAAGCCTGTAAATACTCCATAGCTTCCTCTCCTCTTATTTCTCCTAATATTATTCTGGTCGGCCTCATTCTTAAAGTATTTCGGAATAAGTCTCGCGGCGATATCTCTCCTTTACCCTCAATATTAGCTAACCTTGTAAGCAAAGATACTAAGTGATCCTGGTGTAAATTAAGTTCCAAAGCATCTTCGATGGTAATAATCCTTTCGCTAGGGTCAATATAGGAAGAAAGGGCTTCTAAGGTAGTAGTTTTACCACTACCGGTGGCTCCAGAAAACAAGATATTAACTTTAGCTTTTATGCAAGCAGCTAAAAACTGGGCCATTCTCTGGTCAATGCTTCCTAGCCTAACTAAGTCGTCGGCATTTTGTATGGTCTGCAAAAATTTTCTAATAGTCAAAGCCGGACCTTTTGTCGAGAGAGGTGGTAAGATGACATTAACCCGCGAGCCGTCTTCTAAAGAAAAATCAACATAAGGACAGCTTTCATCGACTCTCCTGCCAGTTCTTGACACCATTTTTTCTATTATGTATTTAAGGTGGTTTTCATCTTCGAATTTTATGTTAGTACGTACTTTTTTACCGTTTTTCTCAATATAGACATTTAAAGGCCCGTTTATCATTATCTCGGTTATCTCCGGATCCTCCATAAGTATCTGTATCGGACCCAAACCCATATAGTCGGCACAAAGAGAACTAACGATTTTTTCTCGGCTGGCCTGATCAACGTCTAAATATTTTCCTTGCTCTTGCATACGTTCAAAAAATAACTTAGCTCTTTCTTTTACAAAAGTCGCGGTGAGTTTCTGCTTATCGCCTACCCATAAACTTATTTCCCGGCGAATTTCGCTTTTAATTTTGTTCAAATCCATATTTTTTTACCTCCCGCAATAAATCTGTTATTATCTTATTCTCATCGCTTATCTTTAAAATTTTATCTTTTTTAAAAATCACTGCTTTCTTTTTACCGAAAGCTGCTCCGATATCGGCCTGATAAGCTTCTCCCGGACCGTTAACAACACAACCCATAATAGCTATACGTAAATTTTTCTTAAATCCGCTGGCTTGTAATCTTTTCTTAAAGCTATCGACTATTTTTATTAAATTAGCTTCACAACGCGAGCAAGTAGGACAAGAAATTATTTCCGGCCCAAAACGGCGTAAGTTAAGTGCCTCCAATATATGTTTAGCAACCCGTACTTCTAAATAGGAAGGAGCAGTTAAAGATACCCTAATAATACTTCCTATGCCTGAATTAAGAAGGCTACCTAATCCTACCGAAGATTTTGTTATGCCTTCTAAAAAAGGGCCACTGGCAGTAATTCCTAAATGCAAAGGATAATCATGCCTTTTAGAAAAAATTCTATTAGCAACAATAGTCGATATTACGTCCGAACCTTTCATAGAAACCATTATATCAAAAAGCTTCTCGGCCTCTAATATTTTAAGATAATCCTCTACTTTTTTGACCATTTCTTCGGCTAAATCTTGCGGTGAAAAAAAATCTTTTTTAAAACCTCCGGAATTGACCCCTATCCTTACCGAAACTCCGTATTCTCTAGCCATGGCTGCTATTTTTGAAACGTCTTTCTTATGGTAAATATTTAAAGGGTTCAACCGGATACCCGGAAAGCCTTCTTTTATAGCTAAGAGGCCTAGTGAGCTATTAAAATGTATATCGGCAACTAAAGGTATAGAGATGTGCTTTTTTAAAAGTTTGGCCAGCTTAGCATCCTTCTTCTCCTTCACCGCTACTCTTATGGCTTCGGCACCTTCGCTCTCTAGTGTTCTGGCTTCCTTGATAAGATTTTTAGTATCTTTGGTTAAAGTCTTAAGCATGCCTTTTATTCTTACCGGATTGCTCCCGCCTATTTTTAAATTGCCTATTTTTACTATTTTAGTCATATTAGTATTAACTTAATAATCCAATGACCGCTGGATTTTGCCGTTATCCTTCTTTAAAATTCTAGAACCAAATTTGACTAAATCGTTATAAATTGCAAATGACATTAGCAAGGTAAGAAATACTAATCCTATCCGTGTCAGAACATCCTCTGTTCTCTGGTTTAAAGGCTTATTCCTTATTCTTTCCAATCCAAAAAAGATAATGTGCCCGCCATCCAAAATCGGTATAGGAAACAAATTTATGATAGACAAACTTAAATTTAAAATAGCGACTAGCTGCAAAAGAGCTATAATGCCAACTTGTATCATTTCAGAAGTGATAAAAAAAATCCCAATCGGCCCGGCTATAGCTTCTTTGAAAGGAACTATTCCTAAAATCATAAGTAAAAATCCTTTAAATATTATAAAAGTAAAATTAAAAAGCGATTCTATGCCTTTAACAATAGCTTTTGCCAAGGGATATTTAACGATCTTTATCTGGGAAGATGCTGATATACCGATTAAAGACACTTTCTTTTCCCGGCCAAAATCATCCCTAATATTCTTATCTTTTAAAGAAACTTCTAAGGGAAAAACCTTTTTTTCTCTATCTACTTTAAGGAAAACGCCATTTTTAGCTTTACGGATTATCTCGGACATTTCTTGCCAATTATCAACCTTTTTGCCGTTTACTTCCAAAATTTTATCGCCTTTTTTTAAACCGGCCTGATGAGCGGGATAGCCTTCTAAAACATCACCAATAACTGTATCGGAATAAGGGAAACCCACCAAAGCAATAATTATAAATATCAAAAAAGCTAAAAGATAGTTAAATAAAGGTCCGGCAAAAACTATTCTCATCTTTACACCCGGAGATTGTGATAGAAATTCATATTTTAGCCCTTTTATTTCCGAACGGCTATCCCCAGCTAGTTTTACGTATCCTCCGATAGGAAAAAGACAAACCAAAAATAAGGTCTCTTTACCTTTTATTTTTAATAAAGCCGGGCCAAAACCGATAGAAAATTTTTCTACTTTGACTCCGGCCTGCTTGGCAGCAATAAAATGCCCGAACTCATGTATTACTATCAAAATACTGAAAATAATTAAAGTGATTAATAAACTCATGATAATTTATCCAAGTATTCTTTCGTTCTTATCCTTGCCCAATTATCCCAGTAAAAAACATCATTAAGGTTTTTAATTTTAGCTAAAGGATGATTTTGATCAAGATAATTCATAGCTTTATAGATATCAGTAAAGCTTATTTTTTCTTGCAAAAAATAATCGATAGCTATTTCATCACAAGCATTCAAAATAGCTAAAGAATTGTCCTTTCTCTCGGCAGCTTCCAAAATCATCTTCAACAAAGGGTATCTATCATAGCTTATCGGCGAAAAAGAACAGGAAAAATAATTCTTTAGATTATCTTTGGAATATTTGCGGCAAGAAAAAAGAGGGCCGTTTAAAGAACCATACCTTTGCGGATAATAAAAAGCAAAGGCAATTGGAGTCTTCATATCCGGAGGATACATACAAGCAAAAACAGTATTATCTTGGTATTCCACCAAAG
>JAGOLA010000072.1 GCA_017994375.1 Candidatus Omnitrophota bacterium
ATAGCCGCCCTTTTTTTATTTTCACTGGGTTATGGCTCTATCTTGATTCTTGTTGGCACTTTTACTACTTTAGTTAGAAGATTGCCTCAGCAAGGGAAATGGACGATCTTTTTTAAGAACTTAACGATAGTGATTTTAATTTCTATGGGGCTTTATTTCTTTATAAATTTTTTATCCTTATCTACATGAAGAAAACAATAATTATTATCTTGATTTTAGTTTATCCTATTATTTCGGTATTAGCTAAAGAGGTAGGGCTTTATACTTTAGAAGGAAAATCCGTTACTTATGAAGAATTAACAACTTATCCTAAAACAGTATTATTTTTTTGGACAACTTGGTGTCCAAGCTGTGTACGGGAAATAACTAAATTTAATAAAGAAAATATAAATTTTGGCGATACCAATATAGTATATATTAATGGTGATCAAAACAAAAAAGCCGTAGAAAAATTTATAAAGACGAAAAATATAAATAAGGATATACAGAAAAAAATTATCTTAGATAATAATTTATATATCGCTAAGAAGTTTTCTATATTTGCCATACCCACCTTTGTTTTTTTAAAAGACGGCCAGCCTATATATAAATCTTACTTTATTACTCCTGAATTAGTGAAGGATATTTTTAAAGATTAAGGAAGGTTATTCTATAAGAATTAAAGCTCTTTTGGTATTATTGTTGGTAGTATCTTGTTCCCAAGCTTTATTATTATGGTTAGCTATTGCTTCGAAAGTATTTTTTCCGCTATGGCGTAATTTATAATGCCATTTTAAAGTATAACTTTCTTTAGAAGATAGCTTGGGTATAGCTTTTCTTTTTATCTTTCCGTTAGGAAAAATTACTTTTATTTCCGAAGGATCTGCTGTAAGGTGACCGGTATTTTTAATTAATATTATTAAAGTTACTTTTCGGCCGACCTTCACTTTAGGCGGCGGGATAATCTCAATATTTTCGATAATAAAATCCGGTAAATCCGGCTCTGAAGGTACTGCTAAACCTTCTAACTTCTCCGATAAAGCCAATAGAAAATCATTATTAAATTTTAATTGCTGTTGGATTAACTCTATGGTATGTAAAATAACTATTTTAGCCCAATCCCTATTGAAAAGCTCCATTTTTTGAATTAGCATACTTTCTAAGTATTGGCTTACTTTCCCCAAATAGTTAATATCAAAGTAAATTCTTCTTTTTAATTCACTTATCTGATGACTTTGGCTAAGAGAAGCTAAGTCTTGGTATTTAAGAGTGTATTTTTTAAGCAGTTCGGCTAAAGGAGAACCAAACTCTTCTTGCAATGATTCTAGACACTTTCCATAGTAATGGTAAGCACCTTCTGCGGTCGAATTCACCGTTAAACCCGGATTAATATATTCTTTGATGCGTTGAGATTTAAGATAATTATCAACTATACCTTGAAGTTTAGCTTTTAATATAGATTCGCTTCCTAGGAAAGAGTCGATAAAAACTTCGATATTACTGACGGGGTTTTGTTTTCTATCTAATAATTTAAGGGCATTTAGTGCGGAATTCCTAAGATGTTTTGTTATTACATGGTAGGTTTTCTTTCTTGGAAGGTATGTAGATTCGAAGATAGTTATTGATTTTTCATTCAGTTTCTGCAAATCAATAAAAATATCAGCTGTTTTTTTTAGAAAATCTTTATCTGCAGAGTTTATCTGAGAATCAATAAATTCTTTTTTTTCTTTAGATAGCCTAGGCGTAAGTAGCGGCTGTGAAAAAGAGTTACTTATAATAAAAGATAGTAGAGTAAAAACTAAAACCAATTTGTAATTACTCATAGAAATATTATATCAAACTTTGTATAAATTTGGTATTTATTTATAAAATACCTTAATTCGTTGACACTATTTATTTTTTGTGATATTTTAATGCTTCTATTATTTATGAACCGAAAAGTAAAAATTGGTATTGTTGGTTTTGGCCATATTGGAGAAGTTTTGGCAATAAGTTTAGCCAAAGAGCAAAAATTTATTGTTAGCGCTTACGATAAAGACCGCCAAAAACAAAAAAAGATTTCTAAAACTTTTAAAGTCAAAATAGCTAAAGATGTAGAAACTTTAGTAAACTTTAACGATGTAGTTATTTTAGCTGTTAAGCCTCAGGATCTTTTGAATTTTCTTAAAACGAGTCGGCATATCTTTTTAACAACAAGACCGCTCATCATCAGCATAGCGGCAGGTTTTCCGCTAAATTTACTTCAAAAGCATTTATTTAAAACCCGATTGATTCGTGTTATGCCGAATTTAGCCGCAAAAGTTAAGGAATCCATTTCCTTTATCTGCGGCAATAATTATGCCACCAAGAAAGATTTATTATTGGCAAAAAGTATCTTTTCCAGTGTCGGAGAAGTTTTTTTAGTTAAAGAGTATTTAATGAATAAATTAACTGGGTTAGCCGGAAGTGGCCCTGGGTATATATTTTACTTTATGAACGCCATATATAAAGCAGCTTTAGTTTTAGGGTTTCCTAATAAAACTGCGCAAAATATAACTAAACAGATTTTTCGTGGAGCAGTAAAACTAGGAGAAACTTCAGCTAAAGATTTTGAAATTTTATTGGAAGAGGTTGCTTCTCGCGGTGGAACTACCGAAGCTGCCTTGCAAGTTTTTCAAAAGAATAAACTTGATCAAATTATAATTAAAGGGGTAAAAAAAGCTTCTCATCGGGCTGAAGAAATTTCCCAAACCTATCGATAGGATTATTATGAGCAAAATCGGCATAATCGGCGGAAGTGGATTGTATCAATTAGAAGGACTTAAAATAATAAAGGAAGTTTCTTTAAGCACTCCCTATGGTAAACCTTCAGATAAATTCGTAATTTCTAAACTATACGATAAAGAAGTGATTTTCCTTCCACGTCATGGAAAACACCATAAAATCAGCCCTACCAACATTAATTACCGCGCTAATATTTACGGCATGAAAAAGTTAGGGGTAGAATACTTAATATCGGTAACTGCCTGCGGTTCTTTAAAGGAAGAGTTAAGGCCTTTAGATTTTGTTATCCCTACCCAATATTTAGATCGAACAAATCAGGCACGAAAACAGACTTTTTTTGACGAAGAAATGGTAGTCCATATTAGTTTTGCTTATCCAGTCTGCGAAAACTTAGCTAAGAATTTAAAATTAGCTGCCGAAAAGGCGGGGGTTCGTTCTCATTACGGTCAGATATATTTGAATATGGAAGGCCCCCAATTTTCAACATTAGCAGAATCTAATTTATACCGTAGCTGGGGAATAGATATTATTGGAATGACTAATATGGCAGAAGCTAAATTAGCACGGGAAGCAGAAATCTGCTATGCTACTTTAGCAGCAGTTACCGATTACGATTGTTGGCATCAAGATCATGCAAAAGTAACTGTGGATATTGTTTTAGCTAATTTGAATAGAAATGTAGAAAATTCTCAAAAAATATTGAAAAATTTTATCTCTCAATTTAATACCGCTAAGGATTGTTCCTGCAAACACGCTTTAAAAAACGCAATTGTCACCAGTCCTAAATTTATTCCTCAAAGGACAAAAGATAAACTAAAAATTATAATAGGTAAATATATTGCTTAAATAATATGAGTATTTTGGTAGTTGGTTCCATAGCCCTTGATACAATACGTACGCCTTTCGGAAAAACAGATAATGAACTAGGAGGTTCTGCTACCTACTTTTCTGTTAGCGCAAGTTTTTTTTCGTCAGTTAATTTAGTTGCGGTTATAGGCAAAGATTTTCCAGTTAGGCATATCAGCTTTTTAAAAAAACGTAATATCGATTTGGAAGG
Source organism: Candidatus Omnitrophota bacterium (assembly GCA_017994375.1). Lineage (GTDB taxonomy): Bacteria > Omnitrophota > Gorgyraeia > Duberdicusellales > 4484-171 > JAGOLA01. The sequence continues at coordinate 3,800 of JAGOLA010000072.1, forward strand.
ATTAGTACAGAAAAAAGATAAAACTTTTCGCTGGATAGGTGAATATGATAAGTGTTTTTCTGACGCTAAAACAATCGCTACTTATCTTAACGTTTTTGCTAAATTTGACCCTAAAATACCTGCTAGGTATCAAAATAGTAGTTACGTATTCTTAGCAAATATCGATCCGGTTATCCAAGAAAAGGTCTTAGCCCAGGTTAAGAACCCTAGATTAATAGCTTGTGATACTATGAATTTTTGGATCCAAAATAAAAGAAGACAATTGGTAAAATTGCTTAAAAAGATCGATGTTTTTCTTATTAATGAGTCTGAAGCTAAAGAATTAACTTACGAGCCGAATTTGCTTAAAGCTGGAAAAAAAATAATTAAATTAGGTCCAAAGATAATTGTAATTAAACGTGGAGAACATGGGGTATTATTATTTACACCTAATAATATTTTTATTCTTCCAGCTTTTATTTTAGAATCGGTTATTGATCCTACCGGAGCCGGTGATACTTTTGCCGGAGGATTTATGGGTTATCTGACTAAAACTAAGGTTTTAAATATTAATTCTTTAAGACAAGCAGTAGTTTATGGGAGTATAATGGCAAGTTTTGCAGTTGAAGATTTTGGGTTAAGATGTTTAGGTACGGTAAAATTAGCTAATATACAGAAACGGCTTAAACAATTTAAAAAATATACTTCTTTTTAGAATGGATTATAAAACTACCTTAAATTTACCGCAAACTAATTTTTCAATGAAAGCAAATTTGGCTCTTTTAGAGCCACAGATGATTTCTTATTGGGAAAAATTAAATATTTATGGCCGGCTACGCAAAGAAAGAGCGGGAAAAGAGAAATTTATCTTGCATGATGGTCCTCCTTACGCTAATGGCTTGATACATATCGGCCATGCCCTTAATAAAATACTTAAGGATATAATCGTAAAATACAAAATTTTACAAGGATACGATAGTCCTTTTATTCTAGGGTGGGATTGTCATGGTCTTCCGGTTGAACATCAATTGTTCAAGGAAATAAAAAAAACCAAGCATGACGTTGAAATTAGCGATTTTAGGAAAAAAGCCAAAGATTACGCCTTAAAATTCGTTGATTTACAGGCAAAAGACTTTCAACGTTTAGGGATATTTAGCGATTGGGGTAACCCTTATTTAACTTTAAACCCGGAATATGAGTCCGAAGTCATAAAGCTCCTAGGGTTTTTAGTAAAAGAAAGCTATATCTATAGAGGTTTAAGGCCGGTTAATTGGTGCGGTGTTTGTGAAACAGCTTTAGCCGAAGCCGAAGTGGAATATTCTGATAAAGAATCTGACTCAATATATGTTCTTTTTCGTTCTGAGCCATTCGAAGTTTCATCCAATCTAGCCAAGTTTAAAACCGAAGGAGATATTTATTTTTTAGTTTGGACAACTACTCCGTGGACACTTATTTCCAACGTAGCTGTTGCCGTACATCCCGAATTAGAATATTCTTTAATTAAATTAGATAATAAAAAAGTTATTGTTGCTACTAATTTATTATCTTCTTTGGAAGAAAAATTAAATAGAAAATTTACCGTATTGGATTCATATCTAGGAAATATTTTTGCACATACACCACTAAAACATCCTTTTCTCGATCGAAAATCTCGTATCGTCTTAGCTAATTTTGTATCTAAGGAAGAGGGAAGCGGTTGTGTTCATATAGCGCCTGGCCATGGAGAAGATGATTTTTCTTTAGCAAAATCGAATAGTTTAGATATTATTATGCCGGTAAATGAAAAAGGAGTATTCGATTCTAACGCACCAGAAGAATTTAGAGGCATGAATATAAAAAAAGCCAGCGAATCAGTAATAGTGAAAATGCAAAATAATAAAACATTAGTTAAGCAGGAAAAAATAGTTCATTCTTATCCTCATTGTTGGCGATGTAAAAACCCGATAATTTTTAGAGCCACTTCTCAATGGTTTTTAGAAATTGACCGTAAAGAATTACGTCAAAAGCTTTTAAGTGCCGTCGATAAAGTTAATTGGGTTCCTTCTTCCGGAAAGGAAAGAATTAAATCGATGCTCATCTTAAGACCGGATTGGTGCCTTTCTCGGCAAAGGCTTTGGGGCGTACCGATACCAGCATTTAAGTGCAATTCTTGTTCAAAAGTTATTTTAAACGAAGATACTGTAAGCAGGACAGCGGAAATTTTTAAAAAACAAGGCTCTGATATTTGGTTTACTGCTGATTTAAAAAACTTTATTTCCCAAGATTTCAGCTGCGATAATTGTGGCGGTAAGAACTTTTCTAAAGAATTCGATATTCTTGATGTTTGGTTCGAATCCGGAGCCAGCTTTACGGCAGTCGTTAAAAATAGTTCTGATTTATCGTTTCCGGCAGATGTTTATCTGGAAGGAAGCGATCAGCATCGAGGGTGGTTCCAGGCCTCTTTGATCCCTTCTGTTGCGAAAGATAAAATAGCACCTTTTAAAACCATAGTGACTCATGGTTTTGTCGTTGACGGTGAAGGCCGGAAAATGTCTAAATCGTTAGGCAATGTCATAGCTCCCCAGGAAATTTATAAAAAATACGGAGCGGAAATACTTCGACTTTGGGCTGCTTACGCCGATTACAGTGAAGATATAAAAATTTCCGAAGATATAATAAAGCAGATGGTTGATATTTACCGTAAAGTCAGAAATACTATCCGTTTTATTTTAGGTAATATTGCCGATTTCGATAGAGAGGGTAGACCACTTAACTATGATTCTCTCACGGAAGTAGATAAATTTATGCTTTCGCGCGCCACTCTGGCTTTTAAGGAGGTCTGCGATTGTTATGAAGATTTCTCTTTTTATAAAGTCTGCCAAAAAATATTCAATTTTTGCAATATGGACATGAGTTCATTTTATCTTGACATCTTAAAAGATAGATTATATACTTTCCCTCAAAATTCGATTGAACGACGTAGTGCTCAGTCGGTTCTTTCTTATATTTTAGACCTCTTGCTAAAACTTATAGCTCCGATACTTCCTTTTACAGCTGAAGAAGCTTATTTAAATTATAAGGGAGTTAAGGAGAACGAATCGGTTTTTATTCGGCCTTTAGATAAAGCTCTAATTAATAAATGGTTGAATCCAGAGCTTACAGAACGTTGGAATAAACTTTTAGATTTAAGAGTTAAGGTATTAAAAGAAATTGAAAGATATAGAGAAACAGGAGCTATCGGCAGCTCATTAGAAGCAGAGGTAGTTTTAGAATTAAAAGCCGAGGATCATCGTTTTTTTAGCCCTTATATCAATATTTTAAAAGAGATTTTTATTGTTTCTTCGGTTATCATTAATGAGGGTGATAGCATAATTATTAAAAAAGCTAAAGGTAAAAAATGCTTGCGTTGTTGGAACTGGTCGGAGACTACCGATAAAAATACCGATTATCCTAATATTTGCAATAAATGCATTAAAGCCTTAAAGG
>JAGOLA010000006.1 GCA_017994375.1 Candidatus Omnitrophota bacterium
GCGGATTAGCTTCGGCAACCGGATTTGAGATAGCAAAAATCCTTAATCCCGAAATTGTAGTTACTTTTGATGCCGATGGACAGCATAATGCTGCTGATGTTGAAAAGTTAATAAACCCTATTTTAAGAGATGAGGCAGATGTAGTTATCGGATCACGTATGTTAAGTAAAAGCGGTATGCCTTTTAAAAGGAGAATTTATAACAGGATAGCTAATATAGTAACTCTTATGTTTTATGGCGTTTGGGTATCGGATACTCAGTCAGGACTAAAAGCTTTTAATAGAAAAGCTTACAATTTAATTAACATTGAACAGGCAAGAATGGAATTCTGTTCGGAGATAATATATAAGATATACAAAAATAATTTAAGATATAAAGAAGTAGCTATAAGGCCGTTTTATACTAAGTATTCTTTATCGAAAGGACAGAGTTTTATTATGGGTATAAAGACTTTCACAAGATTATTATTGGGAAGATTAGCCGGGAGGAGATAATTATGGGTTTTCAAGCGCTTTTATCGGTATTAATTATTTTTGCAATAATAAGATTATTTATTCAATTCCATAGAAAACATATTACAGCCTTACTTTTTATCTTTTCATTAGTTATGTGGATGGGGGTATTCTTTTTAAATTTAAATAACGATATAGTCCAGATGATAGGGCATTTTTTAGGTATCAACGACGGTGTAAGAGTCATAATCTATATTGCAATCTTTCTATTGTTTTACTATGTTGTTGTTAGCGCCGTTAAGTTCCATGAGATAGAAAAGAAAATCGATCTCTTAGTTAAAAAAGATGCGGTAGATAGTTTCGCCAAAAAATATAAGTAGAAAATATAGAAAAATAATTTGCTATAAACTCATTATGAATTTAAATTATCAGGTATTTGAAAAGTTAAAAGTTAAACAGCCGGTATCCCGTATCGATTATATTACGCAGAAAGCTAAGAATAAGAAGGTTTTAGATTTAGGTTCTTATGATGAGACAGCTTTATTTAAAAACGGGACAAAACATTCGCTTTATACCGAAATTTCTAAAGTTGCAACCTCTTTATTAGGGGTAGATAATTCAACTAAGATTTTAGGGCCCGAAATTATAATCAACCCTAAAAGCCGTATTATTAAAGGTGATGTCCAGGAAATTAGTAAGGAGCTTTTTGAGAATATCGATTTCGACATAATCATAGCCGGAGAGTTAATCGAACATTTGCCGAACGTTCTAGATTTTTTTAGAAAAATTAAAAAGTTGTTTTACGGTAAAGAGTTCATCTGCACAACGCCTAACGCCATATCTTTTAGCAATATCTTGTTGGGGTTTTTAAAAAGAGAGTCAACCCATCGCGATCACCTTCAGATATATTCTTACAAGGTATTAAATACCTTATGCCTTAAATGTGGTTTTGTTAAATGGGATATAATACCTTATCATGTTTATTATACGGAGATGATTTTTAAGGCTAAAGGATATAAAAAAATAATTCTAAGATTTATTGAAAAAATAGTTAATATTTTCGAAGATATTTTTCCTCTTTTTTCGGGAGGCTTAATATTACATGTTAAACAAATTTAAGAATTAGCCGATGAGAGATTGTCTACATACCTTTGCTATAGCTGCTTATAGTGATTCGCCTTATCTTGAAGAATGCATTTGCTCTTTAAAAAACCAGACTGTAAAAAGTAAAATTATTTTGGTAACTTCTACACCTTCGGTGTTTTTAGAGCAAATTTCATCTAAATACGATATGCCTTTTATCGTAAATACTAAAAAAATAGGAATTGCCTCCGATTGGTCGTTTGCTTATCAAAATTGTCAAACCCGATACCTGACCATAGCACATCAGGATGATATTTATCTTCCCGATTATACACAAACTTGTTTATCGGCAGCCATCTCTTATCCTGATAATTTAATAATATTTACCGGTTACCGGGAATTACGCAAAGACAAAACAAAATTAGCCGGGCTTAATTTTTTGGTTAAAGAATTACTTTTGTCGCCTTTTTTAATAAGAAAGATTATTTATTCTTATTTTTTAAAGAAAATAGTCTTGTCTTTTGGCAATCCGATATCTTGCCCAACGGTTATGTATAATAAAGAAAATATAGGATTTTTAGAATTTTCCAGCGATTTTACGGTTAGTTTAGATTGGTATCAATGGCTTAAATTAGCAAAAAAAAGAGGTGGTTTCGTCTATATAAGAAAGAAAATGTTATTGCACAGAATACATAAAGAAACAGCATCATCTTTAAAGATAATAAGCAGGGTACGCAAGAAAGAGGACGAAGCAATATTTAAGACAATTTGGCCGGACTTTTTAGCCAAAATATTGGCGAATGTGTATTATTTAGGTTCAAAGTCAACCGTAATAAACTAAAATGGCAAAAGATAATATAGCATTAATAACTTTTTATGATTTAGATTCTTTCGCTATACATACTTTGCATTCTGTTTTAAAGGCTGCTGATTTTAACGTCCACTCGATATTTTTTAAAAGTCTTAATATCAATAGCACAGCTGATCCTCCGACGGATAGTGAGATAGCAGCTCTTATAAAATTACTAAAAAAAATCGACCCGGTTACTGTAGGAATAAGCTTTCGTTCCACATTTTTTAAGTTGGCCTCGCAGATAACTAATAAAATAAGGGAAAATTTAGATACTTTAGTTATCTGGGGAGGGATACATCCCACGATTAGGCCGAATCAATGTCTGGAATTAGCAGATATGGTTTGTGTTGGTGAAGGCGAAGGAGCTATGTTAGATTTAGCTACTAAACTATTAAAAAAGGAAGAAGTGGATAATATACCAAATTTATGGATTAAAAAAGGAGATAGAGTTATTAAAAATGACTTACGCCTTCTGATTCAAGATTTGGATTCATTGCCTTTTCCGGATTTTTTGCCTGATAATAAGTATTTTATACAGGATAGCCACATCTTGCCTTTGGCATCTCCGATACAGAGGACAGACTACAGCATTATGACTTCTCGCGGTTGCCCTTTTAGTTGCACTTATTGCTATAACAATATAGCTAAGAAAATCAATAAAGATAAAGGAAAATATGTAAGGCGCCGTAGCGTAGAGAATGTGATGGAAGAGTTAGCTCAAGCAAAAGAAAATTTTAAAAACCTGTTATATATATCTTTTTTAGATGATTTATTTACTTTTGATATCGATTGGATAAGAAGATTTCATCAGCGGTATAAAAAGGAGATCGATCTTCCGTTTTACTGTCATATCCATCCCAGGTTTTCCGATGAAGAGATGATAGCTTTACTTAAAGATGCCGGGTGTGCCGGAATGACTATGGGAATACAAACCGGCTCTGAAGAGAGCAGACATAATTTTTTTGAGAGGTACGAAACTAACGAGCAGATAGTCAAATCAGCGCAAAACCTAGGTAAATACCGAATTAACTGTACTTACGATTTAATAATGGATAATCCTTTCGAGACCGATAAGCATAAACGGGAAACATTTGAGCTTTTGTTGCAATTACCCAGGCCTTTTAAGCTATGTATACATTCTCTGACGCATTTTCCGGAGACTAAACTTACCAATCTTCTTTTAGATAAGGGGATAATATCCGAAAGTGACGTCGAAGATCAAAAACAAAAGTCCTATACGAGGTGGACGCCAGCCCTTGATTTAGAAAGAAACAAAGAAGATTTATTTTGGGATAATCTCTACTATTTAAACCAGAAAAAATATGTCCCTCGAAAATTTCTTACTAGGCTTAGTAATGTTAGCTTTTTTAAACAACATCCCAAACCGCTAACTTTTTTATTAAGGTTGACCAGTTTTTCTATTTATACTATTAGAAGCGGCTCTAAATTAGATGCTTTAAGGTGGTCTTTATTGACTCTTTTTAATAAACCGTACTTATTATTTAAAAAAAGAACCTGGTTTTTCCTTTGGTTTAAGATAAAAGCTAAATTATCATTTTTAGCTAATTTAAAAGCTTTTTTATAAAAGAAGTGTATACTAAAACTTCCTATAAGATTTCATTTATTATTGCCTCTATTGATAGGGATGAGCAATTGCAGAAATGCATCGCTTCTATCGAAAAAGCACATGAATATGAATCTAATATTCCTATTGAAATTCTAGTAGTTATTCAAAAAGCAAAACAGAAAAAGGATATTCAGATACGCTACCCAGAAGTTACTACTTTTTATTATATAGATGAAATCGGATTATCAGTAGCCAGAAATTTTGCTATTCAGAAAAGTAGCGGAGACTATCTTGTTTTCTTAGATGATGATGCTGAAATTAATGAAGATTTTATCGAAGTATTATCGAAAAAAATCAAACTATATGGCAAGATCAATGCTTTTTGCGGTAGGCTTATTGACCGGGCTCAAAATATTCCTTTCTCGCCACTTTTTTATACCAATAAAGTTAAGAAGCTAAATAGGATGGAATACCAGTATTTTATGGGTAGCGCTCACGTATTAAGTAAAAAGATTATTGAAAGAATCAAAGGCTATGACGAACGTTTTGGCTTCGGTTCAAAGCATTATCGCGGCGCTGAAGAGACCGATATGTTTTTTAGGTTAAAAGTAGCTAAAGAGCAAGTAATATATTTACCGGATTTGATTTTTTTTCATCCGATGATTTATCCTTCTCCTCAATATGTATATAATTACGGATTTGTGTTGGGAGTAGTAGTCACAAAGCATTGTATTTACGATAAGGCCCATTTTTTTATTTATTTTTTGATTATTTTAGAAGTGACAATGAGAGGGCTGGTAAGATTACTACAAAAATTATTTTTAAAAAGAATAAGAGAGAAAGATCAAATATACCATTACGGTAATAGATTGAAAGGTTTATTTAAAGGAGTAAAATGTTTTATTTACGATAATTACTCGGCAAAAAAAGAAGGTAGAGATGATTGAAAAAATCAAATATAAGGATAATGTTTTAGCCATAATAGTAAGAAAAGAATACGATAAAGAGGGAATATCATTTATTACTCCCGATGATTTTACCCTTCAATTAGGGTATATGAGGCATCCTAAGAGTTATAAAATAAAACCTCACATGCATCAGCCGGTTCACAGAGAAACAATCGGCACTCAAGAGGTAATAATTATCCAAAAAGGTAAGATAAAAATCGATTTTTACTCTCCGGATAAAAATTATTTAGAGAGTAGAGAACTTTCCGAGGGCGATGTGATATTATTAATTAGCGCCGGCCATGGGATGACTATCCTGGATCCAGTAAGCATGATAGAGGTAAAAAATGGCCCTTATCGGCCGGAGCAGGATAAAGAAAAATTCGAAGGAATTGATCATGATACCAGTAAACGAACCACTTCTTAACGGCCGCGAAAAAGAGCTGTTAAACGAATGTATTAACAGTGGCTGGATTTCTTCTGATGGTCCGTTTGTTGCCGAATTTGAAAAGAAATTTTCATCTTATATCGGCGTTAATTTTGGTATAGCGGTTTCTAACGGTGCCGCTGCTTTAGAAACCGCACTTTTTGCCGCCGGAATTGGCAAAGGAGATGAAGTTATTATGCCGGCTTTTACGATTATTTCCTGTGCCTTAGCGGTAATTCGTCTAGGAGCTAGACCGGTTTTAATAGATTCAGAACCAGAAACCTGGAATATGGACGTAAACCAATTAGAATCGCGTATAACTAATAGGACTAAGGCTATTATGGCCGTTCATATTTACGGCCATCCGGTTGATATGGGACCGCTATTAGAGATAGCAAAAAAACATAACCTTATTGTAATTGAAGACGCAGCGGAAGTCCACGGTGCCGAATATAGAGGAAGAAAATGTGGTAGCCTAGGTCACATTAGTGCTTTTTCATTTTACGCTAATAAGATTATTACTACTGGTGAAGGAGGAATGGTTTTAACGTCAGATAAGACGCTGGCGGAAAAATCCCGGTCTTACCGTAACCTTTGTTTTCGTCCGGAAAAAAGATTTTTTCATACCGAGTTAGGATTTAACTACCGTATGACTAATCTACAGGCAGCTATAGGCGTAGCCCAAGTTGAAAGAATCGAAGAATTCATTCGGATTAAAAGAGAAATGGGTAAGTATTATCACGAAAAGCTTTCTCCAATCAAAGGAGTTAAGCTTCAGGTGGAAAAACCCTGGGCTAAGACAGTATACTGGATGTATTGCATAGAGTTAGCCGAAAATACCGGTTTAGATGCCGATGCTATGATGAAAAAGCTTGGTAAAAGAGGTATTGGCACACGTCCCTTCTTTTTAGGCTTGCACGAGCAACCGGCATTACAAGATATCGGTTTATTTAAAGGAGAAAGCTATCCGGTCGCCGAGCGTATTGCCCGGCAAGGTTTGTATTTACCTTCGGGTTTAGCGATTACTAAGAAGCAAATAGACGAAGTAGTTAAAAACGTTAAAGAAGTTCTGGTAGGTTAAAGAGAGAATTTAATGGATACCATTACTTGCACTGCTTGCCGCTTATGCGGTTCGGAAAATTTACGTCAAGTATTTTCGCTAGGTGAACAATATATCAATGATTTTGTACCCCAAGAAAGAATCGGTAAAGGGCTTAAGGCACCGTTGGACTTGGTGATTTGTGATAACTGTTCTTTATTACAATTAAAACATACTGCTCCTCAGGAGCTATTATATTCGCGGTATTATTGGTATAGGTCAGGAGTTACCGATACAATGCGTCAAGCTTTAAAAGATATTACCAAAGAAATCGAAGAAATGGTGGATATTTCTTGTGGTGATGTAGTTTTAGATATCGGGGCTAATGACGGAACCTTATTGGACAGCTATACTAAAAAGGGCATACACCGGGTAGGTTGTGAACCAGCTAATAACCTTATAGATATGTTAAGAGAAAAAACTAAATATGTGATGCATGATTTCTGGAATTACGAACGCTATATGGAGTTAGCTAAAAGTTGGGGGTTTAGTAAAGCCAAAGTTATTACGGCTATCGGCATGTTTTATGATTTAGAAGACCCAAATAAATTTATCAAAGATGCCCAGAAAGCTTTAGCTGATGACGGCGTATTTGTGGCTCAATTAATGTGCCTTAGGCCAATGCTTGAAAAGAATGATATCGGCAATTTATGTCATGAGCATCTGGAGTATTATTCCTTAGATTCGCTTAAATATCTTTTTGAAACTAACGGCCTTGAGATGTTTAAAATCGAAGAGAATGATATAAATGGCGGTAGTTATCGGATTTTTGCCCGGCATTATAAAGGTAAAGGCATAAAATATGATGAAAAAATTACCTTAAAAGATATCTTAGCTTTTGCTAAACGGGTGAAAAGTAACCGCGATAAATGTTTTACTTTTATCAAGGAAGAAGTTGCTAAAGGTAAAAAAGTGTATGTTTATGGCGCTTCTACCAAGGGAAATGTAATTTTGCAATATTACGGTTTAGACCACACTTTAATTGCAGCTGCTGCTGAACGCAGCCCGGAAAAGTGGGGAAAATATACTGTTGGGACTTGGATTCCGATTGTTTCTGAAGAAGAGGCCAGAAAAGCTCAGCCAGATTATTTTTTAGTTTTGCCGTGGGCTTTTTTTAGTGAGTTTTATGAACGCGAAAAAGAGTGGCGGGCAAAAGGTGGAAAATTCATTGTGCCTTTACCAGAATTTAGGGTAGTATCATGATTTTTATTCCTAGAGAAGAGTATAAAAAAATCATCGATGTTTTGCCTATTTTATGCGTAGATATAATGGTACAAAATCCTAAAGGCGAATATTTGTTAGTTAAACGTGCTAATGAACCGTTAAAAGGCCAATGGTGGGTGATTGGTGGTAGAGTATTAAAAGGAGAGACTTTAGTAGAAGCAGCTATGCGAAAAGTAAAGGAAGAAGTCGGTATCTTGATAGATACCGTTAAGCCCATAGGTTATTATGAAGAAATATCTCATACTAACCATTTCAGCCAAGAGACACCACTGCATTCAGTTAGTGTAGTTTTTTTAACTCATATCGATGGTTCTCAAAAAGTAACCTTGGATAGTCAAAGCTCTGATTGGAAGTATTCAAAAGAACTACCCAAAGGTCTTTCAATAAAACCATTTTAGAAAAAATATAACTATATTGGAGGTACAGAAAGTGAAGAAAGCACTAATTTTCGGAGTTACCGGGCAAGATGGAAGCTATTTAGCAGAAATACTCTTAGAGAAAGGTTACCAAGTCCATGGGATGTTGAGGCGTTCGGCTACCGGCAATACTAAGAATATAGACCACTTGGTTAATAACCAAAAGTTATTTAATAAGAGTTTCTTTTTACACCGCGGTGACTTAGCGGATTCTACTGCTCTTTTTAGAATAATTAATACCGTAAAACCTCAGGAGATATATAACGAAGCCGATCAGGATCATGTTGGTTGGAGTTATGATTTAGTAGGATATTCAGCTGATATTACTGGTTCCGCAGTCGCTAGAATATTGGAAATCATAAAGCAAATCGATCCTAAGATACGTTATTTTCAACCTTGCACTTCTAATATGTTCGGGAAAACCGATATTGCTCCTCAAACCGAAAATACTCCTTTTAATCCTCAAAGTATTTATGCTTGTGGTAAAGTTTTTGCTTATCACTTAGTGCGTTACTATCGGCAAGCTTTCGGTATTTTTGCTTCCAATGCTATACTGTATAATCATGAATCTCCGAGGCGTACTCCGGAATATGTAACGCGTAAAATTACCCAGGCAGTAGCTAAAATAGCCTGCGGTAAACAGGATAAATTAGTTCTTGGTGATATTGATGCCTGTATTGATTGGGGTTATGCTCGGGAATATATGGAAGCTGCTTGGCAAACACTACAGCTAGATAAACCCGATGATTTTATTATCGCTAGCGGACAAACTCATTCGGTTAGAGAATGGGTTGATAAAGCTTTTAATTTAGTAAGTCTTGATCCGGATAAATATCTAGTAATAGACCCCAAACTTTTACGGCCTACCAAGACATCGACTTTAGTGGGTGATATAACTAAAGCTAAGAAGATGTTCGGATTTAATCCTAAAATTAAATTTGAAAAGTTAGTCGAGCTTATGGTAGAGGCTGATTTAGAAAAAGAACGTTTAAATAACAGCCAAGTTTAAGATAATGAAAACTTCTGACAAGATTTTAGTTTCTATTTGTATGCCTACTTTTAATCGCGCCTCTTTTATCGGTCAAGCCTTAGAAAGTGTTATCTCTCAGGCCGATAATAATATCGAGATAGTAATAGTAGATGGAGCTTCTACTGATAATACTGCGCAAGTCGTACAACAATATCAAAAAAAATTCGGCAATTTAGTTTATTATCGCGGCGAAAAAAATTTAGGCGTCAATAGAGACATGGCTAAGACAATTGAGCTGGCACGCGGCCAATATTGCTGGATGCTTTCTGATGATGATTCACTTAAGCCTGGTGCCATAAAAAGAATCTTAGAGGAAATAAAAACCGGATGCCAAATATATCTTTGCAACATAACAGTATGCAATTTATCGATGCAACCGATAAGAGAACGTTTTTGGCTTTCGGCTAAAGTCAAAGATAGGATTTTTAATCTTAACGATAAAGACGAATTCATAGAGTATTGTAATAAAGCCGATTCTATAGGTGCTCTTTTTAGCTATATGAGTTCTATAATTTTACATCGCCCAAGCTGGATGGAAACCGGATATCATTATGATTTTGATGATACCGCCTATGCTTTGGCATCTTCGCTATTATCTTTTACCCGGCATAATTGTAAGTTAAAGTATATCAGAGATTCTTTGGTTTTTTGGCGCGAAGATAATGCCAGTTTTCAATTTGCCGATGGTCCGGTGAAAAGATTTCTTTTGGATTTTGACGGTTATTTGAAATTAGCCGATAAATATTTATCAGAGGATCATAAGGCGAAAAAGGCATTTTTTAGGGTTATGAGGCGTGAACATCCCTGGTATACGATAATAAATGTTACTTCGTTCATTAATGATTCCAAAGTATGGGAGCAGTTTAAGAATAAAATGCTTAAATTTGGCTATCATTCTTTAATGATAAATTTCTTTTATTTCCTAAGCCGATACAAGAATTTTATAGCTTTTGCCGTTGCAATTAAACGAAAGATAATTAAGAATCGTCGGATACAAGCTGTTATGGATTGGTTATTAGGCCGTAAAAAATATTTTAAAGTAGGATAAAGTTATTTATTCGGTATATTTTGAGTAATTATGAAGTCTTCGCTTAAACAGATACTAAATTATACGGCAATATTTACTATTTTTACCGGCGCCTGGAGTTATCATCTTTTTTCACCATCTTGGGGATATACTGATTTTAGGATACTTTATGTTTTTATCGCGGCATTAATAGTGTTGTGGTTGCCATTTCTCATTGGCGGTATATACATTAACAGGACTTTTGTTTGCTTATTTTTATTCTTAATCGGTATTTCGGTATTTTTTGTTTTTTCAGGAATAAACGACATCAGAAGCTTGTTAAAGCAATTAGTAGGCATATCATCATCGGCATTATTTTTTTATATTTTATTTCGGCTTAATAATTATAATACAAAAAAATTATTTAAAATATATTTAAACATCGCTTTTATTATTGCTTTAATTGGAATTTTTCAAGAAGCATCTTTTTTGTTAAAATTTAGACCCGGTTACGATTATAGTTTTTTTATCCCGGAGTGGAAACTTAGCTATAGTCGAGGTGGCTACGGCTTATTAGCTATAAATTCTATTTTTACCGAACCTTCACATTTTTGTAATGTAATGATGCCAGCTTTCTTTGCTTCTTTAGCGGCCTTTTTTAAAAATAGCTTTAAGTTTCAAGCGTTATGGAAAAGAATAATCATTATTTTTACGGTTATTTTTAGTTTTTCTACTATGGGTTATGTCGGTCTGTTTTTTGCTATCATCATATTTACCTTGTCCAATTTTTCATTTAAAAAACTTTTTATTAGCTTAAGCCTTATTGTCGTACTATTTTTATTTCTTTATAATAATATTTATAATTTTGAATACCGTGTTCATAGCTCGGTAGAATTTTTAAAAGGAGAATCAGAAATAGAGAAAGCTTCACCATCCGTTTTCGCTTTAGTAAGTAATGCTCTAATAACTTACCAAAGTTTTAAACGCAATCCTTTATTTGGCTCTGGTCTCGGCTCTCATGAAACGACTTATAGGGCCTATATCGATAAATTATTAGACAGAGCTAAGTTCGTTAATGCTTATAATCCTGCAGATGCCGCTTCTTTATTTTTAAGGCTTTTATCAGAGACAGGCTTATTAGGACTAGCAATTTTTTTTATTTTTATTTTAAAGTTTCATATCAAGCGTCAGAGCATTAATTTAGGTTGCCTTTGGATAGTCAATAACGCTGTTCTGCTTATGTTTATAATTAAGTTAATCCGCATGGGTCATTATTTTGCCGACGGATTTTTATTTTTTATCTGGATGTATTATTTTTCAAAACTGCAATTTCAGGAGGAAGAAAACAAGCTATTAGTGCAAAAGAATGAAGATACTTCATATAACACCTAATTTTGAATCCAAATTAGGCGGAGTTCCAAAAGTAGTTTTTGAAATGACTAAAAGCCTTAATCAAAAAGGCATTGATATCGTAATATTCTCTAGTGCGAATAAAGCTGATAAAGAAAGAACTTTTTTTACTCCAAATATCCCTACTCATATTTGCCAACGAGGATTTCTTTCTCGTTTTTGGACTGCCTATTCATCCGATGCTATTAGAATCTTAAGAAGAGAAATTAAAAATTGCGATTTAGTGCATATTCATGAAGTGTGGCATTATTTACATTATGCCGGATATAGAATAGCAAAAGAATTCCGAAAACCTTATGGAGTAAGTATCCATGGTGAGCTTTCATCTTGGTGTTTAGGCTATAAAGGGTTTAGAAAAAAAATTTATTCTCAGTTGTTGCAAAAAAAGATATTAAAAGAAGCGTTTTTCCTTCAGGCTATAATTACCGAAGAGGCAAAAGATATCTTAAGTTATAGCGGTAATAAGAATATTTTTATCATTCCTAACGGTATCGAGGTAAGTGATAACGACCTATCTGGTGCTAATAACTCAATTGCGGAATTTCCAGATCTCAAAAATAAAAAGGTAATTCTTTTCTTAGGCCGGCTTGATCCCAAGAAAGGGCTAGATCTTTTAGCTAAAGCCTGGGGCCAAATTGCTAAAAATAGAGAGGATTTAGCATTAGTTATAGCCGGCCCAGATGCTGGCAGTTATAAGAAAAAGATTATGCATATCTTTGAAAAAGAAGGAGTTATGAACAAGGTTATTTTCTTAGGTATGGTCGAAAGCCAAAAAAAAGCACAATTATTTAAACGCACTGATATGGTAGTTATACCTTCTTACTCAGAGGTAAGAACTTTGGTAGCGTTAGAAGCAATGGCGTATTCTAAACCAGTAATAATAACTGATAAATGCCATTTTTCTGAAATAGGGGATTTAAACGCCGGGCTAGTAATTAAGCTAGAGGTAAAGTCTTTAGTTGAGGCCATAAATAAGTTGCTCATGAACCCTAAGTTAGGAGAAGAAATGGGGCATAATGGTAAAAAGTTAGTTCTAAATAAGTATACCTGGGATAGAGTGAGTGATCAGATAATACACATGTATAATTCAGTGCTTAGCAAGGATACAGAAAATTTATGTCAGCACGCATAGTAATTACCGGCGGTTCAGGCTTTATAGGTACCAATACAGTTCAATTTTATATTGATAAAGGCATAGAGTTAATCAATCTCGATATAGCTGAGCCGAAAAATAAGGAGCATAGTAAGTATTGGCGCAAAGTCGATATTTTGGATTTAGTAAGATTAAAAGAATCGATACGCGATTTTTTGCCTACGCATGTAATACACCTTGCAGCTAGAGCTGACTTAAATGAAAGAAAAGATATTCGAGGATACACCGTTAATACCAAAGGCGTTGAAAATATCATTGAAGCTATCAACGATTATGGAAACATGAAACGTTCTTTATTCGCTTCGTCGATGTTAGTATGTAAAAGAGCTTATACTCCCAAAAATAGTCAAGATTACTTACCATCTACCTTATATGGAGAAAGTAAAGTTTTAGGTGAGAAGATAGTACGGGAAAGCAAAAAAATTTTATCGGAATGGATTATCGTGCGGCCGACTTCTATTTGGGGTCCTTGGTTTTCAAAGCCTTACTATAATTTTTTTAATCTTCTTATTAAAGGAAAATTCTTCAATATCAAAGAAGGCTCCAGCACAAAAACTTTTGGATATATCAAAAATACTGTATATCAAATGGATAAACTGCTTTTTTTAGAAAACCCGGACATTAATCAAAAAACATTTTATTTGGGAGATTATACACCGCTTAATATTTCCCAATGGGCTAAGCAGATTACTGCTATTCTTGGCAAAAATCCTCCTTTAGAATTACCTTTAAAACTATTTAAGATAGCAGCTTTTATAGGCGATATTTCTAAGAAAATAGGGATTGAAAAATTCCCGATGAGCAGTTTTCGTTTGAATAATATGACCGAAGATAACATTATTGATTTAAGTGACATCCGTAAAATAATACCGTCGTTACCTTATTCGGTTGAAGACGGAACCAAAGAAACTTTGGAGTGGATGAAATATAAACAATGAAAGTTTCGATTATTACCGATGTTCTTAATAGCCGCGGCACTATTGAGCAGGCCATTCTTAGCGTTATAAGCCAGAATTATCCGGATATTGAGTATATAGTAGTTGATGGTGCATCTAAAGATGGAACTTTAGACATTATTAACAAATATAAATCTAAAATTTCGCATTTAATATCCGAACCGGATAAAGGGCATTTTGAAGCCATGAACAAAGGTATAAAAATTGCTACAGGCGATATAATTGGTTTTCTTCATGCTGATGATTTTTTTATCGATAACAGAGTTATTAAAAAAGTCGCTAGTGCTTTTGAACAAAACAATATCGACTGTTTATGGTCAGACTTAGTTTATGTGGATAAAAATAATACCGATAGAATAATCCGCTATTGGAAATCGTCTTCTTACCGAAAAGGCTTGTTTAAAAAAGGCTGGATGCCGCCACATCCTGCCTTTTTTGTAAAAAAATGGGTTTATGAAAAGCACGGTTATTTTAATAACTATTTAGGAGTAGCCGGAGACTATGAGCTCATGTTAAGGTTTTTACATAAATACGAGATAACCGGTTATTATATTCCAGAAGTATTGGTAAAAATGCGTTTAGGAGGTTTAAGTAATAAAAGTCTAAAACATATCATCCAAAAGACCAGCCAAGATCTCCAGGCCTGGAAATTGAATGATTTAAAAGGAGCATTAGCCGCAGTATTTTTAAAAAATGTCTCAAAAATACTTCAATTTTTTCTAAGAGAAAACAATTGAGTAGCAAACAAGACAAAAGATTATTTTTATGCTATAATCTTTTTTTGCTGAAAAATAAAATATGAAGAAAGTCCTTATTACCGGGATAACCGGCCAAGATGGCTCTTATTTAGCGGAATTTCTGCTCGATAAAGGTTACCAAGTCCACGGTATAGTCCGTCGGGTTGCTTTAGAAGATCCGGCGCACCGCTTAGTACGTTTAGCGGATATTCTTAACAGGGTAGAATTACACTGCGCTGATTTAGAGAGTTATGCTAGTATTTTCAATGTCGTAGAGAAGATAAAACCCGATGAGTGTTACCATTTAGCCGCTCAGAGCTTTGTCGGTTATTCCTTTGAGGATGAATTTTCAACTAGCATGATAAACATCAACGGCACCCACCATATATTATCAGCTATAAAGCAAAGAGCCCCTGATTGTAAATTTTACTTTGCCGGTTCTAGTGAAATGTTTGGTTTAGCTAAAGAAGCGCCGCAAAACGAAAATACGCCTTTTCATCCTCGGTCTTCCTACGGTATTTCTAAAGTAGCAGGTTTTCACTTAACTCAGAACTATCGTGAAGCTTATAACTTATTTGCTTGTAACGGTATCCTTTTTAATCACGAGTCGCCTCGTCGCGGATACGAATTTGTTACCCGTAAGATTACCAGCATGGTGGCCAGAATTAAGTTAGGTTTAGCTAAAGAGTTGCGTTTAGGAAATTTAGAAGCAAAACGCGACTGGGGTTACGCCGGTGAATACATCAAAGCCATGTGGATGATGCTTCAGCAAAGTAAGCCCGATGACTACGTTATCGCTACTGGCAAAACTTATTCGGTCCGGGAATTTGTCCAGTTAGCTTTCGATTATGTCAATCTTAACTGGAAAAGTTATACTAAAATCGATGATACTTTTTACCGTCCGGCCGAAGTACATGAGCTATGCGGCGATTACTCTAAAGCCAAAAAATATCTTGGCTGGAAGCCCGAGGTAAACTTAGAGAAATTAGTAAAGATGATGGTAGATGCCGATTTAAAAATAGCCAATAGTTTATTATGATTTACTTTTTTATTTGTTCCATTTCTTTTATTATTGTCTATCTGATAACTCCTAATATCCGCTATGCTGGAATCAGGTTTTCGGCTTTTGATAAAAAAGGAGAACGCAAAATTCATAAAAAAGTAATTACTAAGCTAGGCGGTTTAGCGGTTTATCTTGGTTTTTTAGGAGGAGTATTAAGCGCTTTCATTTTTGATTTAGACTTTTTACGGATGCATATTCTTCAAATTTCCGGTTTATTCATTGGCTCTTTTTTGATGCTTTTATTAGGTATGTACGATGACTTCCAGGGTAGTAGTGCTAATATCAAGTTAACCATCCAAATCATAATAGCTCTGTTGGTAGTAAAGTTAGGTTTTAGACTAGAAAGAATAGCTATTCCCGGTCTGCCTATTATCAATCTAGGTATGTGGAGTGTACCTGTTACCTTATTATGGGTAGTAGGAATAACTAATGCTATTAATTTAATCGATGGTCTAGATGGTTTAGCTACCGGAATTACGGCTATAGTCGTCTACTTTTTTTGCTTATACGCCATTATTTTACAGGACCAATTTGCTATTTATGTAGCCTTAGCTTTGCTAGGGGCTAGTTTAGCTTTTTTAAAATATAATTTCTATCCCGCCAAAATATTTTTAGGCGATACTGGTAGCTTATTTATGGGTTTTGTAGTCGCTAATTTAGCAATTCATCCTTTTCGAACAACAGTAGTAAATAACTTATTTTTTCCTTGTGCGGTAATCGTGCTTTTTTTACCGATAGTGGATACTTCTCTTGCTGTTGTTAGAAGAATTTTACGCCGGCAGCATATATTTAAAGGTGATTTTTCTCATATTCACCATTATTATATTAAACTCGGTTTTAACCAGCCTCAGGCAGTAAAAAGGCTTTATGCTATAACTTTTTATCTTGGTATTATTTCTTTAATTTGTCTGATTTCTTTCCAGCCTTTTAAATAAATTCTATTTTATGAAAAATATTATCCAAAAGTTTGACATAATGTTGCTTGTAATATTAGCGGCATTCGTTATTTTTATTCCTTTTTCTAAACAGATAGCAAAAATAATTTTTATAGCAGTTATCTTATGGGTTTTTATAACAGCCTTAAAATTTCGCCTAGAGTTCTATAAATACTTAGTCCCTAAAACAGTGATAGCTAAACCTTTATTGTTCTTTTTTTTAGCCCTTCTTATTTCAACCCTAGCTAGCTTAGATTTCTATAAAAGTCAGCAAGTTTTTTTCGAACGTTTTATGATATATTTTGCCTATTTATTTTTAGGCTATCTTTTTACTCATTCCAAGAAAAACTTTAATATTTTTGTTATATCAATATTATTAAGTAGCTTTATCATTGGATTAGGGGGGCTATGGAGCCGAATACATTCTTGCGGCCGGCTTTTTTATTTTTTTGGATTAAGCATTAACTTGAGCGCTTTTCTGTTACTATATCTTCCCTTAAACTTTTTCGTTGCTTTTTTTGCCTCCAAGAAAACTTTGAAACTAATAGCAGTAATAAATATTTTATTACTGTTTTCTTGTCTTATCTGGCATGCCTCTCGGGCCGCAGCTTTAGCTATTTTAATTTCTTTACTGGTCATTTCTTTTTTAAAGGATAGAAAGTTGGGTTGGTCTTTAGTTATTTTTTTAATTATTTTAACTTTTTTTTTATTCCCCGGCATTAAGGATAGAGCCGTAACAACTTTTAATCCGCAATTCTGGGGAGATAGGATATCTTTATGGAGTACAGCTATAGCAATTTTTCAGGACTTTCCGATTTTTGGCGCTGGCTTAGGCCTGTATGAAAAATTACTTTATATTTATAGCCCTCACACTGGCTATTCCGAAAGTTTTATACATCTGCATGCTCATAATACCTATCTAGAGGCGCTTTCGGAAATAGGCTTATTAGGTCTAATAGCTTTTCTTAGTATTTTTATTATTTTTTTCAAAAATACCTTTAAGCTATTAAAGACAGTCTCAAACAACGATATACAAGCAGTACAATTAGGTTTATCCGCAGGCATCTTAGCTATGCTAATTTTTGCTTTTTCTAGTACCGTTATAACCGTAGGAGTTCAAGATACCGTACTATTTTGGTTTTTATTAGGCGGAGCGATGGGTCTGGGCGAAATTATTTAAACGATGATAGGATCTAAAGAAAAATTTTCCATACTAATTCCGGTCCATAATGAAGGCAAAAGAATAAAGCATAATTTAGAAGAAGTAAAAAGAACTTTAGATAATTTAGGATGTAATTATGAGATAATTGCTATCGATGATGGCTCTAGCGATGATACCGCCAAAATCCTTCAAGAGCTTGTAGCCGAAATTCCCAATTTAATTATTAATAGCAATCAGAAAAACTTCGGCAAAGGCCGGGCTTTGAAAAAAGCTTTTAAATATGCCAGCGGTGATTTGATAGTTTGGTTGGATGCTGATTTAGACCTTCATCCTTTTCAAATCAAAACTTTATATGACATTATGGTTTTAGACGATGCTGATATCGTTATCGGCTCAAAAATGCACCCTAATTCTAAAGTAGATTACCCTTTCAATAGAAGAATTATAAGTTTAGGATATTATTATTTTATCAGACTTCTTTTTAATTTGCCTTGTCATGATACCCAAACTGGTTTAAAACTCTTTAGAAGAAGAGTCTTAGAGGCAGTTTTCCCTAGAATTTTAGTTAAAAAGTTTGCTTTTGACTTAGAGGTTTTAGTAAATTCTTATAAATTAGGTTTTAAATTAGTAGAAGCGCCGATTGTTTTAGACAGCCAACGTCCCTTTGGTCGTATCGGCATCAACTCCATATTTACTACTCTTTGGGATACTATAGCTATTTGGTACCGTATGTATATACTAAGATATTATGACCGTATCGATTATCATCGCCGTCGCGGCTTATTGCGAGAATTTAAAAGAGTGCGTCAGTAATTGTCTTAAGCTTGATTATAAAGCCGAAGATTATGAAATAATAATCTTACCGGATTTAGATCATCCTCAAGAAAAAAGTCTTTTTTCAGATAACGGACGAGCTCTTACGAAGATAATTCCTACCGGAAAAGTTACCCCTCCTAGAAAAAGAGATATCGGAGCAAAGTTTGCTAAAGGAGATATTTTAGCTTTCTTAGATGATGATGCTTATCCCGATAAAGATTGGCTTAGACAAGCAATTAAGATTTTTAAAGAAGATGATAATATTGGTTGTGTCTGTGGACCAGCCGTAACAGCTTTGAATGATTCTATAAAACAGCAGGCAAGCGGATTAGTTTATTCTTCTTTTTTGGTATCAGCCAATCATGCTTTTAGGTACTTACCTCAAAAAAGAAGAGAAGTTTTTGATTTTCCCAGTTGTAACTTTTTAATAAGAAAAGAGCTCTTTAACCAAATCGGCGGTTTTGATAAACCTTTTTGGCCGGGAGAGGATACTTTTTTATGTTACAAGATTTTAACAACCGCTAAAAAAATAGTTTATGATCCTAAAGTATTGGTATATCATCACCGTCGGCCTTTATTTCTAAAGCACTTACGCCAAATTAGAAATTACGCTTTTCACCGGGGTTATTTTGCCAAAAAATACCCCCAAAACTCGCTACAGATAGAATATTTTATACCGTCTTTATTTGTGATTTGGAATTTAGGTGGAATTTTATTCAGTTTGTATTACGCCAGTTATAGTAATTTGTACTCTTTTACGTTGATTCTATACTTTTCAATTCTATTGCTAAGTAGCATTAGCTTATTTTTGAGAAAAAAAGAACCATTAGTAATTAAAGTAAAACTACTATTTTTTGTTATAATAGGAGTATTTTTAACTCACCTTACCTATGGTATTTATTTCGTAAAAGGTTTATTAGCTAAAAAAATGCCCGAAGAGTAGCATGATACAGTTTATAGATAGACTATAGTGATTTAAGCACAGTATTTACGAACAGAAAGATGTATATAATCTCCGCTGAAGGCGGAGAGGCTTAGGCTGACCCAGAAGTAGAAGCCTTATTATATCCATCGTTAGTAATATCTTAAGATGAAAGTTTTGTCAAAAAAGAGTAAGTAATAGAATTAAGATAAACTATGGTTAGGGAAGAGATGAAGGTTTTAATTTGTTTTCCTCCTTTAAATTCCGAAAAAGGCTACCCTACTTTAGGCCAAAACCGGCAATTTCAATATTTTAAAGAACCAACTTATATTTATCCGGTAGTACCGGCACAAGCAGCAACTTTACTTAAAAATAACGGTTTTAAAGTTAAGTGGCTTGATTGCATAGCCCAAAATATCTCTCAAGCTGGTTTTCTAGAAATAATCAAAGAAGAAAAGCCGGACTTGGTAGTTATGGAGACCAAAACACCGATTATCCAGCAACAATGGCAAATCATTAATAGTTTAAAGAAATTACGAACTCCGAACTCTAAACTCCAAACTGTTTTATTTGGCGATCATGTAACAGCCTTACCAAAAGAATCTTTCCAAAACTCGGCAGTTGATTTTATATTAACCGGAGGAGATTATGATTTTCTTCTCCTTAACTTATGCAATGTTCTTAAAGAAACTAATCTATCCGCTAACCGCTATCCGCTAACTGCTAAACTAGAGCCAGGAATTTGGTATCGGCAAGGAGAAGAAGTTAAGAATACCGGAGAATTTAAGCTCAATCACGATTTAAACTCACTTCCTTTTATTGATAGAGATTTAACTAATTGGAAATTATACGCTTACAAAAACGGAAATTATCGCCGTAAACCCGGAACTTATATTATGAGCGGGAGAGATTGTTGGTGGAATAAGTGTACTTTTTGTTCTTGGCCACAGCTTTATACTCAATTTAGAGCTAGAAAGGCAGAAAACGTCTTAGAAGAAATAGAGTATCTAGTAAATAAATACTCCATAAAAGAGATTATGGATGATACCGGGACTTTTCCGGTCAAAGATTGGCTCGAAGACTTTTGTCAGGGGATGATTAAAAGAGAGTTAAATAAAAGAGTCCATCTTGATTGCAACATGCGTTTCGGCGCCGTTACTACAAAGCAATATAAATTGATGTATAAATCTGGCTTTCGATTATTATTGTTCGGATTAGAGTCTGCTAACCAGAGCACTTTAAATAGAATTAATAAGAATTTAAAAGTAGAAACTATTATTCAATCCTGCAGAGAAGCCCGTTTAGCTGGGCTATATCCCCATATTACAATTATGTTTGGTTATCCTTGGGAAAGCTATGAAGACGCCAAAAGAACACTGGCATTGGGAAGATGGCTGCTTAAAAAAGATTATGCTTATACTATGCAGGCTACAATAGTTATTCCTTATCCGGGAACTCTTTTATTTAAGGAATGCCAAGAAAAAGAACTACTTTATAATTTGGATTGGTCTTACTATGATATGAAGAATCCGGTAATGAAACTAGATTATGAACCGGCTAAGCTTTTAGGGTTAGTTCAAAGCATGTATTCGGTTAGTTTTAATCCCGAGTTCATTTTTAGAAAAATTTTAAGTATACGCCACTTCTATGATATCAAGTATTTTGGAGGAGCCTTTCTAAAAGTGATAGGGCACTTATTGGATTTTAAAAGAAGATGAAGACAAAAATAAAAGCTTTTATAAAAGACGAATTTATTTTACATGCGGCTATAGTTTTTTTAGGAACGAGTTTAGTAGGAGCATTTAACCTTTTATACCATTTAATTTCGGTCAGGTTACTTAGTCCTCAAGATTACGGTACCTTTAATGCTTTGGTCTCTTTTGTTATGTTTGCTTCTATGGCTATTTCTCCTTTAGGAACGACGTTGACCAGATTCTTTACCGAATATATTGCCCGGGGAGATCTTTTTAAGCTAGCCTTAGTTATAAAGAAACTTTTTAAAAGATTATTTTTAGTATCTTTCTTAATTTTTATCTTTTTTGCAGTATTTTCGCCGCAAATAGCAAAATTTTTAAATACCCAGAGTCTATATGTATTTATCTGCGGCTGGATAATTTTATTATCGTTATTCTCGCCGCCGATAACTTCTATCTTTCAGAGTTTTCAAAAATTCTTAATTTATTCGGCTATAGGTATAATTGCTACCTTTGGTAAATTGCTTACCGGAACGATATTAATGTACTTAGGCTGGAGTATTTTGGGATGTTTACTGGGGTATTTAGCCGGACCGATATTTATGATTTTTATTTCTTTGTTGTTAGTATCGCACTTATTTAGAGATATTGGTTTAACTTGTCAAGAAAGTATGCCTAAGATAAGTTTAGTACCTATATATAAATATTTTTTACCGGTGTCGATAGCGATGCTTTCTTTTACATTTTTGACGAGCATAGATATTATTTTAGTAAAGCATTTTTTTTCGGATTTAGATGCTGGTTATTATTCTATAGCTCAAATGGTTGGTAAAATTGCTCTTTTTTTGCCATCGGCTTTAGCCATAGTAATTTTACCTAAAAGCACTAATGCTCATGTAACTAATGGTATTCCTTTGAGGTTCTTAAAAAAATCTTTGGTATTAGGAGGTCTATTCTGTGGATTATTTACCTTTACAGCTTTTGTTTTTCCGGAGTTTTTATTAAAAATTTTAACCGGTAAATTTAACTCTATCATCGAAAGTCTGACCGGTTTATTTGCTTTGGCCATGAGTTTTTATGCTTTATCTTGGATAATAATAAACTATTTATTAGCAACACATAATTTAAAATTTGTATTACCTCTTTTAATTCTAACTATATTTGAAACCATAGCCGTCTATATTTACCATCCTAGTTTAAAGGTAATATTGTATATAGTATTATTGTTTGCAGTTATTTCCTTGATTTTCTTACTCCTTATGGTAAAAACAAAAAAGGATATCAACGCTCAAATATAAGGGTATTTATTCGGTCGGATGAAAAAAACAAAAACAGCCTTAATTACCGGTTCTGCAGGATTAATAGGTTCTCAAGCGGTAGAATTCTTTATCAATAAAGGGTTTGAAGTTATCGGCATTGATAATGATATGCGGGCTTATTTTTTTGGCCAGGAAGCCAGTACTAAAGAGATTAAGAAAAATCTCAAAAGTAACTTTAAAGATAAATATCAACATTTAGACACCGACATTAGAGATAAAAAGAAAATCGAAAGTATTTTTAAAAAATATAAGTTTGAACTTATAATTCATACTGCTGCTCAGCCTTCTCATGATTGGGCAGCAAAAGAACCTTTTACCGACTTTGAAATAAATGCTAACGGCACTATAAATTTACTGGAAAATTACAGAAAATACTCTCCCCAGGCCGTATTTATCTTTACTTCTACTAATAAAGTTTACGGAGATACTCCTAATAGATTACCCTTAATAGAGACAGAAACCCGTTGGGAATTGCCTAAAGAACATCCTTTCTTTAGGGGTATTGATGAAAGTATGTCTATAGATTATTCTCTACATAGTATTTTTGGAGCTTCTAAATTAGCGGCTGATATTTTAGTCCAAGAGTACGGAAAATATTTTGGGCTAAGGACAGTATCTTTTAGAGGAGGATGTCTTACCGGTCCTTTACATAAAGGCGCTGAATTACACGGGTTTTTAGCTTATTTGGCTAAATGTATAGCTATCGAGCGGCCTTATACCATTTATGGTTATAAAGGTAAGCAGGTAAGGGACAATATTCATTCTTTTGATTTGGTTAATGCCTTTTGGCATTTTTATCAGAAACCGCGTAGCGGCGAAGTCTATAATATCGGCGGCAGCCGTTACTCCAATATCTCTATAAAAGAAGCCTTGGAATACTTTGAGAAGACACTCAAGAAAAAAGCAAAAATAGCATATTCTGACCAAAACCGAAAGGGAGATCATATCTGGTATATTTCCAATATCGATAAGTTTAAGTCTCACTATCCAGATTGGGATTATACTTACGATATCTATAAAATTATGGAGGAGATTTGTTCCAAAGGAGAATTTGGTGAGTATTAAATATAAAAAAGTACTAATAACCGGCGGTTGCGGATTTGTAGGTAGTAATTTAGCAGTATATTTAAAGAAAAAATACCCTTATCTTAAAATAATTTCTTTAGATAATTTAATTAGACGGGGTTCAGAACTTAATGTAAAGAGGCTAAAGGAAAATGGGGTTGAATTTATCAAAGGCGATGTCCGTAAGCCCAAAGATTTAGCTAAAATAACTTCGATAGATTTACTAATCGAGTGTTCGGCTGAACCTTCGGTATTAGCCGGTTATAAGGAAAGTCCACGTTATCTACTGGATACTAATCTTTTAGGAGCAATCAATTGTTTTGAATCAGCGCGAGAAAAAAAAGCCGATGTCATATTTATTTCTACCAGTCGTATCTATCCTTACGATAAGATAAACAGCCTTAGGATTATTAAAGAGGATACCAGATTTAACTGGCAAAATGATCAAGGCATAGAAATCAGCGGTTGGTCTAGCGAAGGAATAGATATAGATTTTCCCTTGGAGGGGATGCGTTCGATGTACGGCGCCACCAAATTATGTTCGGAAATAATTTTAAAAGAATATATTAATATGTACGACTTAAAAGGCGTAATTAATAGGTGTGGCGTTATCAGCGGCCCTTGGCAGTTTGGCAAGGTAGAACAAGGGGTTTTTTCTTTATGGATGTTAGCCCATTATTTTAAAAGGCCTCTTCATTATATTGGTTTTGACGGAGAAGGACGCCAGGTAAGAGATCTTTTACATATCGATGATTTTTGCGAGCTTATCGATATCCAGATAAATTCTCTAGATAAGGTTAACGGTCAAATTTATAATGTCGGAGGAGGAAAGAATATCAGCCTTTCTTTAAAAGAAACTACCCAGCTTTGCGAGGAGATTAGCGGAAATAAAATTAATATAACAGCTAAAAAAGATACCCGACCGGCCGATTTAGCTATTTATATCACTGATAATAAAAAAGTAACTTCTCAATTGGATTGGCAGCCTAAAAAAACTGCTCGGCTGATATTAGAAGATATCTACCGGTGGATTAAAGATAATGAAAAGCAATTAGCAAAATTATGATTCCATTAGTAGATTTAACGGCGCAATATAATACGATTAAGAATGAAATAAAGCTTGAGATTGATAAAGTTTTATCAAAAGGCGATTTCATTTTAGGTGAGGCGGTAGGCAAATTCGAAGAATCTTTTTCTTGCTTTTGCGACTCGGATTATTGCGTAGGCGTAAGCTCCGGCACCGATGCTTTGTTTTTATCTTTATTAGCTTTAGGAATTGGACCGGGCGATGAGGTCATAACCGTTGCTAATACTTTTGTAGCTACAGTTCTTGCTATTTCTTATACCGGCGCCAAACCAGTATTAATTGATATTGATTCTAAGACCTTTAATTTGGATTTAGAAAAAATCGAAGAGAAAATTACTCCTAAGACCAAAGCAATTATGCCGGTTCATCTTTACGGACGGGCAGTAGACATGGAAAGGTTATCTAGTTTAGCCGATAAATACCATTTAAAAGTAGTTGAAGATGCGGCTCAGGCTCATGGAGCCTTGTATAAAGGCAGAAAAGTCGGTTCTTTTGGTATTGCAGGCTGTTTTTCTTTTTATCCCGGGAAAAACTTAGGAGCTTACGGTGATGCCGGATGCATCGTGACCTCTGATAAAAGAGTATATGAAGATTTAATCAGTTTAAGAAATTACGGCTCTCCCAAGAAATATTATCACAATCGAATTGGTTATAACCACCGTCTAGATACTATTCAAGCCGCAGTCTTAAACGTTAAGCTGAAATACTTAGCAGAGTGGAATAAAAAGCGCCTTAATAACGCTAAAATTTATAATAAAAAACTTAAAGGTATAGGAGATTTAATCTTTCCGGTTATTGATGACGACGATTCCTGTGTATTTCATCTTTATGTAATCCGGACCAAAAAAAGAGACAATTTACTAAAATATCTTAAATCTTACGATATACAGTGCGGAATTCATTATCCGGTTCCGATATATTCTCAAGAGGCTTATAAACATCTTGGCTATCATAAGGAAGATTTTCCGGTCACTGAAAATATAGTTAAAGAAATTTTATCCTTGCCGATGTATCCGGAATTAACCGAGGCAGAAATAGATAAAATTGTTAGCTTGATAAAGAATTTTTATGCTTAAAGGAAATATTAGTATTGGTATTATCGGTTGCGGCCACTGGGGACCTAACTATATTCGCTCCTTTCAGAGGATAAAAGGCATATCTTTAAAGTGTATTTGTGATTCCGATGAAAAACAATTAAACTTCATAAAAGATAAATACCCTTATCTTGGAATTACTTCGGATAGCCGAGAAGTTATAAAAGATACTTTGTTGGACGCGGTTATCATTGCTACACCGGCAAAAACTCATTATTCCTTGGTTAAAAAGGCTTTACTTTGGGGCAAACACGTATTAGTAGAAAAACCTCTTACTATTTGCGTCAAGGAAGCCGAAGAGTTAGCTAAGTTGGCTAAGGAGCAAAAAAAAGTCCTCATGCCCGGACACATATTTGAACATCATGACGGGATAAAAGAGATTAAAAAATATATTTCAAGCCGATCTTTAGGTAAACTTTATTATTTGTATTCTCGCCGGACTAATTTAGGTCCGATAAGAAATGATGTTAATGCTATTTGGGATTTAGCTTTGCATGATATTTCTATTTTTAATTTTATTTTAGCTAAAACGCCGCAAAAAGTTAAGGCCGATGGCTTTCCTTACTTAAGGCCTGACATCGAAGACGTCGGTTTTATTACCTTATTTTATCCCGATAATATAGTAGCTCATATCCATGTAAGTTGGCTTGATCCCCGAAAGATAAGAGAAATAGTGTTAGTCGGCAATAAAAAAATGCTAATGTTCAATGATTTGGACTATCTACATCCTATAAGAATTTATGATAAACGGGTAATGAAGAGAAAATACGAACGTCCTTATCATACTTTTGAAGAATTTAAAATGATTATCAAGGATGGGCAAGTTTCTCTGCCTAAATTAAAGGTAAAAGAGCCTTTATTGTCCGAAAGTCAGTATTTTATCGATTGTATCCGTAAAAGACAATCAGCTAATAATTTTTTAGCAAGAGGATTATTAGGAGTAAAGGTTTTAGAAGCAGCCAAAAAATCTTTAAGGTCTAAGGGAAAATTAATAAGTATTAAGTAATAAATGAAACCTAAAAAAGTTAATGTTTTAGTTACCAGTGCTGGTTCTGCTCCGGCAGTTTCGGTAATCAAAGCTTTACGCCAACAAAAAGAGCTAGATATAGGAATCGTCGGCATTGATATGGACGAACTTTCGGCGGGGTTCTATTTATCCGATAAGTATTACAAGGTCAATTCTACTAGCGATCCAGCTTTTTTAAAACAATTGCAAGGTTTATGTAAAAAAGAAAAAATTTTTCTTATAATTCCGATAATCGACGAAGAATTACCGGTCTTTGCTAGACAAAAAAATAATTTCGGGAAAACAAAGGTTTTAGTAAACGATTCCTCGACCATTGAATTAGCTCAAGATAAATGGAAGACTTACCAGTTCTGTAAAGATAATAATATTCTCTGTCCACGTACTGCCCGTATGGGGTTCGATTCAAGAGCCAATATAGATTTTGATTCTTCCGGTATTATTAAACCTTTAAAAGGTAGGGGTAGCCAGGGGCTTTATTTTATTAACGATAAAAAACAACTAGTTAATTTATCTATTAATATAAAGGAATACATTTGGCAAGAAAAAATAGAAGGTAAAGAGTATACCGTGGATATCGTAGCTTCTCCTAAAGGAGAAATTCTGCAAGCCATACCTCGAGAAAGAATAATGGTTAAATCCGGTCAGATTTATAAAGGTCGAACAGTTAAAAATTCTAAATTAATGAAATTAGCAGCTAAAGTAGCTAAAAAATTCGCTATAACAGGGCCTGGTAATATCCAATTTATCGAAAAAAATAATGAATTCTATTTAATCGAAGTTAACCCTAAATTCGCTGCTGGTCTACCTTTAACTGTTAATGCCGGAGTAAACATACCTTTATTACTCATCAAAATGCAGATGAGTAAGAAGTTATCGTCAGAGGAGTTAGAATTCAAAGATAATTTCTTCATGCTTAGGTATTGGGAAGAGGTTTATTTTCAGAAATAATACCAAGATATTTTTGTGAGGATATTTTTTGATTTAGACGGCCCGATTCTAGATGTTTCTAAAAGATACTATAAGGTATTTATAGATATTACTGGAGCTGGTAAGATTTCCAAAGATATCTTCTGGTCTTTTAAAAGAGAAAAGAAACCTTGGAAAAATATTTTTAAGCAAGCCGGTTTAAATCTAAACGAAAAGATATTCTTGAGAAAGTGGTTTAGTAATATTGAAAAAAGAAAATATCTTAAGTTGGACACATTACAATGTACAGTAAAAAAAGTTTTAGCTACCTTAAGAAAGAAAAACTCCCTTTATTTGATTTCTTTACGGCAGTCCAAAAGTAACTTACTTTGGCAGCTAAAATATTTAGGGTTAGATTGGTATTTTGATAAGGTAATTTATTGTAAAAACACCAAAAATTACGGTTGGCTTTGTAAAGCGAAGTTAATCAAGCAAAATTTGTCTTCCGATGAAGAGTCGATAATAATAGGCGATACTGAAATAGATATCAGGGCTGCTAAGTTAGCAAAAATTACGTCTATAGCCGTACTTTGCGGAATAAGAGAAAAAAAATTATTAGTTAAAGAAAAACCTGATCAGATAATTTCCGATATCAGAAGTTTAATCAAGTTTATAAAATAGAATGGAGTATTTAAAATTCAGCTTTTCTCTTCCGGTTTATAATGAAGCTCAGCGCTTAAAGCGTTGTCTTGATAGCATAAAAGAACAAGATTATCCTAAAGAAAAAATAGAGGTCCTCTTAGTCGATGGCGGCTCTAGCGATGAAACAGTTAAAATAGCTTCTCAATATGAATTTGTGAAAGTACTTTTCAATCCTAAAAGATTAGCTGATTTTGGAGCTAAAATATCAGCTAAAGAAGCTAGCGGTGAGCTTTTGGTTATTTTTGCCGCTGATAATGATTTAGTGGGAAAAGATTGGCTTAGAACTGTTAATCAGATTTTTCTTTTAGATAAAGAGATATCAACTCTTTGGTGCAGAATGATTTCTTCGGATTTTGATTCTTCTATAAATAAATACTACGAGTTGGTTCAGAACGATCCGCTTTCTTTTTGTATTAATAAAAATAGCCGATATTACCAAAAAAAAGCTTTAAAGAAAGTGATTAACAATAAAGATTGCTATATTTTTGAAGTTGAGAAAGACCGGCCTCTCATCTGGGGAGCTAATGGTTTGGTGTATAGAACTTCTTTAGTCAAAGATATTATTCTTAAAGAAGGTTTCTTAGGAGATAATGATGTATTTCAAGAGTTAATCGAGCAAGGCAATAACAAGGTAGTATATTTTACTAATTTATTAGTAGTTCATCATCATGTGCAGTCTTTAAGGCAATGGATTAGAAAATGGAAGAGAAATTACCTTAGCCACTTTCTTGCCCAAAGAAAAACCAGAAATTTAGGTTGGGTTATGGATAAGAATTTTAAGCTAAAACTAATTTTTTGGGTTGTCTATAGTATTTTGCCGGTATTTTCTTTAGTCCATAGCTTATATCTTCTTTTAAGAGATAAGAACATTTTTTGGTTATACCATCCGATAGTAAGTTTTTTTCAGGCTATAACTTACTCTTATTTGACTTTAACTACTCTGGAAGGAAGAAACATGATTAAAGATTTATTAAAAGGAAAATCTTTATGAAAGAAAAAATTTTAGTTACCGGTGGGGCGGGGTTTATCGGCTCTCATATTATCGAAGATTTATTAAAAGAAGGATACCGCGTAGCCGTTTATGATAATTTTTCATCGGGAAGAAGGGAAAATCTTTCAGCGGTAATTGATGATATAGAACTTATCGAAGCCGATATCTTAGATTACGAAACCCTAAAAAAATCAGCCAAAGGTTGCGATATAATTTCTCATCAGGCAGCACAGTTAGAAATATTTAAATGTTTGGACGATCCGATAGCGGATTTAGAGGTAAATACTATCGGTACTTTGAATGTTTTTAAAGCGGCGGTTGCAAACGAAGTTAAGAAAGTAATTAATGCTTCTTCGGCTTGCGTTTACGGTCAAGCTAATTATATACCCCAGGATGAAGAACATCCCAAAAATCCTAACTGGCCTTACGGGGTCAGTAAATTAGCAGCTGAAAAATATGCCGCTATTTATCACCAACGCCACAATATCGATATTTTCGATTTAAGATACGCTATAATTTATGGAGAAAGAGAGTGGTTAGGCAGAGTTTTAACGATGTTTCTAATCCGAGCTTTACAGGGTAAAGCCCCGGTAGTTTTTGGTAAAGGAGAACAGTTAAGAGATTTTACTTACGTTAAAGATGTAGTTAAATTGAATAATTTATTGCTCAAAGATAATATCAAAGGCCATAGAGTTTATAATGTTTCTACTGGGATAGGAACCAGTATTTCTGAACTGGCTAAGATAGTTATTCAGGTAGCAGGTTTAGATTGTCAGCCTATTTTTGAAGAGGTAGCAGAAGGAAAAGCTTCCCGGTTTATGCCGGAAAGAAAAAGAATACCTTCGGAATTAGATAAGATGGTTTTATCTTACAAGAAAGCAAAAAAAGATTTAGACTGGAGTCCGAAATTATCTTTAAGAGAAGGTATAAAGAGAGAGTATGAGTGGATTAAAAAAAATCAAAAATTCTGGAGAATAGAAGGAGAAATTAAAGTTTAATGAAAATAGGTATTTTAGTAGATGAAATAGCCCCGGGAAGTGCGCCAAAACTGATTGGCTGGCCTATTCGAAAATTGAAAGAATTAGGCATAGAAGCCGAAGCTTTAGTAATAATAGAAAAAGACCATTGGCAAAAACATAAAGAACATTATGATTCTCACCTTAAAGGCGTAAAAATAAGATATCTTTTCCCGAAATTTCCCAAATGGGTTCAGAAGATAAACTTTAAGTTTCCCGGAATGTCTTTTTTTTCTTTGCACCATATCGCAAGCTGGTTTTTTGCTTATCGCGCTATTAAAAGAGCAGAATTCGATTTGATAATTGCTCATTGCCAGTATAGTACTTTTGCCGCTCGTAATATTAAAACTCATTACGGAGTTCCTTTTTTACTTTTAGTCTGGGACCCGGCCACTTTTACCGCTAAGAAGATTTACAAGAATCGCTTAGGATGGAAGTATTTTTTGCTTTATTTAGGAGCAAAAATTTTAGATAAGTTTGCTTTTTCTAAAGCCGATGGTATTATTACCAGCGGAAAATTTCATCATGAGTATTTCAAAACTCTGACCAATAAACCGCTAGAGCTGTTGTATCCGGGTTGTTTAATTAATGATAAATTTCCGGAATTTTCTCAACGAGAACGGGTAATTTTAACTTATGACCGTTGGGATATCGGTAATATCCCCAAGATATTTTTAGATATTTTAGATAGGTTAGAAGATAAGAGTATAAAATTAACTATCGGCGGATTTTGGCACCCTGAAGCGTTATTAAAAGATTTTAAAGAAGAAGTTAAAAAAAGAAAGTTAGAAGAAAGAGTCCAATTATTAGGGCCTTTAGACGAAGAGATGATTACAAGGTTGGCCAGCAAATCCATGGTCCATGTGCATACTGTGCATGAGGCTTTTGGGATGCAGTCTCTAGAAGCAGCAGCCTGCGGTTGTCTGACAATAATCCCTAGCGGTTCAGGAGTTACTGACTTATTTAAACACGGAGAGCACGGTTATTTTCCCCAAGCCAATAATTTTGAAGAAATGATAGAATATATCGGTAAAATATTTTCGGATGAAGAGAAGACTGAAGAGATGAGCAGAAAAATTTGGCAGGTAGCTAAGCAATACAGCTGGGAAAATTATGCCAAAAAATTAGCCCAAATATCTAGGAGGTATGTTAATGAGTATAGTTAAGGCGGTATCAGTGGTAGGATTAGGAAAGCTTGGCTTATGCATGGCAGCTTGTTTTGCTAAGAAATATAAAGTTATCGGCATCGATATCGACTCTAAAAAAGTGAATATGATTAGTCAGGGTCAGAATCCGGTCCAGGAGACTGGTTTAACAAAATTGCTTTTAAAAAATAAAAAAAATATCAGATTGACTACTGATTACAAAGAAGCAATTTTAAATTCCGAAGTTACTTTTATTGTAGTAGCTACACCTTCGGAAGCCGACGGCTCCTTTTCTAACGAACAGTTAGAAGAGTCATTAAGAGAAATAGGGCTAATTTTAAAAGACAAGAAGCAACGCCACTTAGTAGTTATTACTTCTACTGTTATGCCGGGTACTACCGAACACGTAGCTAAGTTTATCTTAGAAGAGAAATCAGGCAAAATTTGCGGTAAAGGTTTTGGCTTAGCTTATAATCCGGAATTCATTGCCTTAGGAAGCGTAATCCATGATTTTTTAAATCCGGATTTTATTTTGATAGGAGAAACAAATAAAGAAGACGGCCGAATTTTAGAAAATATTTATCTTAAGGTTTGCGAAAATAAACCTCGCTTTGCCAGAATGAATGCCGTAAGCGCTGAAATAGCCAAAATATCTTTAAACTGTTATATCACTATGAAGATAACCTATGCTAATTCTTTAGCTTCAATTTGTGAGAAAGTTTGCAGTGCCGATGCCCATATTATTACCAGTTCCATAGGTTTAGATTCTCGTATTGGCCAGAAGTATTTAAAGCCGGGCCTAGGTTATGGCGGGCCGTGTTTTCCCAGAGATAATGTAGCTTTTTCGGCTTTTGCCCGTAAATTAGGAGAGAAAGCCAAATTAGCCGAGACAGTAGATGAAGTTAATAGAGACCAGATAAGACGAATTGAAAACCTAGTAAAAAAATTAATTGTTAAAAATAAAAAAGTAAAAGAAAAAGTTTTAATAGGAGTTTTAGGTTTATCTTATAAACCCCACACCGCTATAATAGAAGATTCCCAGGCAGTAGATATAGTGGAACTTCTTATTAATGAAGGTTATAAAATAATAGTTTATGATCCTTGCGCTTTAGAAGCTGCCAGAGGCGTTTTTGGCGATGCCGTAACTTATGCTAAAAACAGCCAAGACTGTGCCGATAAAAGCGATATCCTTTTGATTACTACGCCTTGGAAAGAGTTTAAAAAGATAGATTTCTCTTCGTTAAAAAAAGAGCTTTGCATTTTAGATTGCTGGGGACTTCTAAAAGATAAGAAGATAAAAAGAACAGTAAAATATTTAGGTGAAGGGTTATATTAAAGGAGAGATTTATTATGAAAAGTAATAAAAAAGTTTTAGTTACTGGTGCTGGGGGATTTATCGGCCACCACTTAGTTAAATTTTTAAAAGGCAAAAACTATTGGGTTAGAGGGGTGGATATAAAACAGCCTGAATATGAAGAGACTAGCGCCGATGATTTTAAGCTATTGGATTTACGGGAGTTTATAAATTGTCAAAAAGCCTGCGAAGGAATAGATGAAGTTTATCAGTTAGCGGCAGATATGGGTGGTATTGGCTATATCAGCGCTTTTCATGCCGTTATTTTACGTAATAACGCTTTGATAAATTTACATATGGTGGAAGCAGCTTATCGGGCTAAGGTTAAGAATTATCTTTATACCAGTTCAGCTTGCGTTTATCCGCAGTACTTGCAGAAAGTTACCGCG
>JAGOLA010000073.1 GCA_017994375.1 Candidatus Omnitrophota bacterium
TCGGAAATATTATAGATAAAGATTTCTTTATTTTTTCCGTCTTTTTTCCCTTTAATAAGGTTTCCAATACATGTTTTACCAGTATAATTAGGGGCAAGAGAAGAAGGATCTGGTAAAATTGCTTTTAAAACTTTTAAGGGAACTACTTCAATGCCTTCTGCGGTTCTTACAGGCTTTTCCGAAGTCAATCCTAAATTAGTTAGGATGCTAAAAACATTGATATAATGGTCGCTGAATCCCATCCAAAAACGGATACTATTAGCATCTATATTCTTTGATAGAGAATGGAGTTCATCATGGCCATTTAGATACACAGCTTGCTTGCCTACGACAGGAAAATCATAGACTTTTTTTATGGAATGCACCTTTTCCATTACCCATTTTCTATCGATCCACGTCCAAACTTTTTTAAACTCTCTGAAATTTATTTCAGGATCAAAGTTAGTAGCAAAATATTTACCGTGATTACCGGCGTTTACATCCATTATATCAATTGTATCAATTACATCGAAAAGATGTTTTACCGCATAAGCACAATAGGCGTTTACCACTCCCGGATCAAATCCTACACCTAGGATTGCAGTAATGTTATTTTCTTTACAACGATCTTTTCTTTTCCATTCATAATTTGCATACCACGGCGGATCTTCACAGACTTTATTCGGCTCTTCATGTATTGCTGTATCCATATAAACTACGCCAGTTTGAATGCAAGCTTCAAGTACAGACATATTAACGTAGGCCTGAGCAAGATTAATTACGATTTCTGAATTAGTTTCCTTTATTAAGCTTGTGGTAGCGGCTATATCTAAGGCATTCAATTGTCGTGAGTATAATTTTTTAGTCTTATCTTTTAGATGATTCTTTCTTTTAATGCTTTCAATTATAGCATCACATTTTTCTTGCTTTCTAGATGCAAGACAAATATCTCCCAAAATATCGTTATTCTGAGCGCATTTATGTGCTGCCACATGGGCAACACCGCCAGCACCTATAATTAACACATTTTTTCTCATCTTGGCAGAACCTCCTTATCGCTTCTTAGCGTATATTTAAGATAAACTACTAATATAATCTTGATATGAAAAACTTCGAATTACTTTTATAGAACCATTTAGCTTCTTTACTACAATCGAAGGCATAGCTAAGCCATTAAACCAATTTTTTTTAACCATGGTATAACCGGCAGCATCGGATATTCTGACAATATCTCCGACTTTTAATCGGTTTTTGAATTTGTAGACGCCAAAAATATCTCCAGCTAAGCAAGAACGCCCCGCAATTAGGTATTTAAATCTTCCCTTGCTAAAATTTTTTATTTTAGCGCTAGTATGATAAACTAATAAATCTAGCATGTGAGCTTCGGTAGAGGAATCGACTATGGCAATATCTATTTCATTATGAACAATATCCAACACCTTAGTAACTAGTTCAGATGACTCGGTAACCACCGCTTCCCCAGGTTCAAGATAAACTTGAACGTTAAATCGGTCTTTAAATTGTTTTAATTTCTGACAAAATTTATCTAAAGGGTAATTATCTTTAGTAAAGTAGATACCACCGCCTAAACTAACCCATTTTAAAGATTTTAGTAAATCTTTATATCTATCGCTAATAATATCGATTTGAGAAGATAAATTTTTAAAATTATTATTTTCACAATTAAAATGAAACATTGCCCCACTAATCAGTGGTGCTATCTTTAAAAGTGACTTTTTATTTATTACTCCTAATCTAGAATATTTACGTGCTGGATTTGCTAAATCAAAGGGAGAATAGCTAATTTGAGGATTAACTCTTATCCCAATTTCTAAAGTTTTAACATATTTATAATATCTTCTTAGTTGCGATAGAGAATTAAAAATTATTTTATCGGCATAAGATTTAATTTCCTTTAATTCCGGTAAAGAAAAGGCTACGCTATAAGCGTGTACTTCTTTACCGAATTTTTCATAGCCTAAGCGTACTTCGTATAAAGAACTGCTAGTAGTTCCGTCTAGATATTTTTTTATAAGTTTAAAAACACCCCAGGTCGAAAAGCATTTCAGGGCTAAGACAAATTTAGCTCCAGAGTGATTTTTAATATACTCTATCGTCTTTAAATTTTTTAAAAGCTTGTCTTCGTTTATAAGATAATAAGGAGTTGGTAAATTCATAAGTAATTTAATAAAAATTTTTATTTTATATTAGCAATATTTCTCTTTTCTTGCAAGATTTTTTTATATTTAAATAAAAATAATTTTAAGGCACTTTAGCCTTTATAAATTTCTTGTGGAGAGTGTCTATTTCTGTTAAAATCTTTCTTAAAATATATAAGTGAGTGCTTAGCCGGCGTAGCTCAGTTGGTAGAGCAAGGGTTTCGTAAATCCTCGGTCAGAGGTTCGAATCCTCCCGCCGGCTCTCAAAAATAAGATGATCCTAAAATATTTTAGAATTCTAGGCAAGCGTAATTTTCTTCTCTTATGGTTTAGCCAATTAATATCTCAATTTGGCGACCGCCTCACTCAAATCGCTTTGGTAGGATTAGTTTCGCGAATATCGATGTCATCGTCACGTCTTGCTTTTGTAATGAGTTTAGCCATAATACCGGCCTTTATAATTTCTCCGATATCAGGGGTCTATGTAGACAGGTGGAGCAAACGAAAAACAATGTATATTAGCGATATTTTACGCAGTATCTTTGTCTTTTTAATACCGTTATTCGCTTTAAAATTAGGTTCTTTGACTCCAGTTTATATATTTATCTTTTTATCTTTTAGCTGCGGACGTTTTTTCATTCCGGCTAAAATGGCTTTTATTCCACAAATAACTAATGAAAAAGATATTTTTTTGGCAAATTCTTTAATCTCAATAACGGCTACAGTTGCAGCTATATTTGGTTTAGGAATCGGAGGAATAATAGTAGAGAAATACGGTATAACTACGGCTTTTATTTTAGATGCTACTACTTTTCTTATCTCTGCTTTATCGGTATTTTTTATTACTGCTTCCCAAAAGGGAAGCTTTATGGTTGAGGACATTTTCTATATCGGAAAAGATGTGGTAGAGAAAGTTAAAAAATCATTTATTTGGGAATTTAAAGAAGGAATAAGATATATCTTTAGCTCCAACGAAACTAAATACGCTTTTAAGATGTATTTATTTTTATTTTCTTATATCGGCGGGTTATATGTCATCTTTATACGTTTTATACAAGAAGTTTTGTCTTCGATAACAAAAGACCTCGGTTTTGTGACTGTTGCTTTAGGGATAGGTATATTTACGGGATCTTTGATATACGGTCGTGTTGCTCATAAATTTTCGGTAGAAAAAACTATTGATTTTTCGGTATTAATTTCTTCATTTTATTTAATATTTTTTGCTGTCTTTCTAAAA
This sequence comes from Candidatus Omnitrophota bacterium, assembly GCA_017994375.1. Lineage (GTDB taxonomy): Bacteria > Omnitrophota > Gorgyraeia > Duberdicusellales > 4484-171 > JAGOLA01. Next base: position 3,376 of record JAGOLA010000073.1, read on the forward strand.
ATTCATCCTCAAAGTTTATATGCTGTTTCTTTAGCTTTTCTTTTAGGCTTAATCATATCACCAGTATTCGTGGGAATTAACGCTCTAATACATAACAAGAGCGATAAAAATATCCTAGGAAGAATCTTTAGCGGTTTAGAGTTTACTTCTCACTTAGGATTTTTAATATCTATGTTCATTTTTTCTTTTTTAGCCGACATATTTAATCCCTTTACTATTATTATTTTTATTGCTATAATTGGCATTTTGTTTTCATTTATTTTTATCTTTAACGATGATTAAATTGCCTGATTTCAAAGAACCGCAAGATAATTTTCAGAGCGAAAAGTATCTTACCCCCAAAAGGCTTTATCTACCACTATCTCAGCATACCGGAAGTCCATCCGGACTTTGTGTAAAAAAAGGTGATGTAGTCAAAGAGGCCGATTTATTAGCTAAAGAAACCGGATTCATATCTTCTTGTTTACGTGCTCCACTTAGCGCTAAAGTAACCAATGTAGACGATTGGTTTCATCCTAACTTAAAACGCGCAACTTGCATCTTTTTAGAAACTGAAATGAAACAAAAAAATTATCCGGAAAGAAAAAATATTTCTTCTTTAACCAATGAAGAATTAATTAAAATAATTAAAGATAGTGGAATAGTAGGGATGGGGGGAGCAGCCTTTCCTACTCATGTAAAACTAAGCCCTCCAAAAAAGATTGAAACTTTAATTATAAACGGCTGTGAGTGCGAACCCTTTTTAGTTACAGATTATAGACTTATGTTAGAAAATTTAAACGGAATATTTAAAGGGATAGAAATAATTTGTAATATAATTAGGCCAAAAAATGTTATCTTTGCCGTTGAAGAAAATAAACCAGAGGTTGTAAAAAAGCTTCATCTTGTAATAAGCTTAAAAAAATACGAAGTTCCGAACTTATCGCTAACTATACTTAAAACAGCTTATCCGCAAGGAGGAGAAAAACAGTTAATACTTGCCACTACACAAAAAAAAGTAGCCGGAGGAAAACTTCCTTTTGACGTTGGTTGTTTAGTTCAAAATGTTGCCACTTGTTTTGCCATTTACGAAGCAGTTTATTTTGATAAACCGCTAATTGAGCGTTTAGTAACTTTTACCGGCGATGCCCTAGCCAAGCCTAAAAATATTTGGGTTAAAGTAGGTACTACACTTAAAGAGCTTTTCGATGAAAAAATTTTAGAGTTTCGTTTAAAACCTGAAAAGATAATAGCCGGCGGCCCTATGATGGGGATATCTTTAGACAACCTTGAATACCCGATATTAAAAGCAAGCGGTGGATTTTTATTCTTAAACAAAATAAAATCGCAGGAAGAGAATAGCTGTATACGCTGCGCGCGTTGTGTTGATAGCTGTCCGCTTAATCTTCTTCCGCTGGAATACGCTAAGCGTATAAAAAATAATGAATATAGTAAGCTTGATGATTTAAATATAAAAGATTGCATTGAATGCGGTTGCTGTAGCTATGTTTGCCCGGCTAAAATACCAATTTTACACTACATAAAAATAGGTAAAAAATATGCAGTTAACAATTAGTGCTTCACCTCACTTAAATTCTAAAATAGATACGCCGTTTCTAATGCGCCAGGTAGTTATTGCTCTTTTACCTGCTGTTATAGCTTCTGTCTTTTTTTTCAAACATCATGCTTTATCACTTATAGTTAATTGCATAATAAGTGCGGTCCTAACAGAAATAATAATTTTAAAAATAAGAAATAAGCCTATTGTTATAACAGATTTTAGCTCAATAGTTACAGGATTGTTGTTAGCACTTATTTTGCCGCCGACTACAGCCTGGTATGCAGCTTCTTTAGGTTCAATATTTTCTATTTTTATAGGTAAACATCTTTTTGGAGGGTTAGGGTATAATATTTTTAACCCAGCGCTACTTGGCCGAGCTTTTCTAATGGCTGCTTATCCTAAAATGCTCACCACGTTTATCGAGCCTTTTTCTGTTGATGTAATAAGTAGCGCTACTCCTTTAGCACTTAAAAAATTTAGCCATATTACTACGCCGACTTTAAAATTATTTTTAGGTAATGTTTCCGGAAGCCTAGGGGAAACTTCGGCAATATGTTTAATTATAGGAGGAATATATCTTTTGATACGTAAAATAGCTGACTGGCGCATACCTTTAAGTTTATTTTTAACAGTTACGATAATTTCGACTGTTACTTATATTTTCGAACCGGAAGCAGGACCGCTATTATTTCATCTTTTTAGCGGTGGGCTTTTATTGGGAGGATTTTTTATGGCAACCGATCCGGTTACTACGCCGGTTACTAAAGTAGGCCGCTATATCTATGGAATAAGTTGTGGAATTTTAATAATGGTTATACGTTATTTAGGCGGGTTGCCCGAGGGAGTAATGTATTCTATACTTTTTATGAATGCTTGCGTACCATTGCTCAATAAGTATACAAAGCCTAAAAGATACGGCACTTAAGAATGAGGGGGTAAAATTGAAGAAAATATTGAGAACAACTAGTATACTTGCCGGAGTATGTGCCGTTTGTGCTTTTTTACTAGCTCTTATAAGTGGATTAGCTAAGGACAAAATAGCTTTAAATGAAGAAAAAAAGATAGAAAATGCCATTTTCAACCTATCTTCTTCGGCAAGCAAAATCGAGGAATCTTATATAGATAACAGTTTTATTTATAAACTTTTTGATAAAAATAATAATATTATTGGATACGCAGTTCTAATTTCCGGAAATGGATACCAAGGACAAATAAAAATACTAGTAATTGTTGATTCTTATTTTGATAAAATGGAAGGAATACAAATAATAGAGTCTTCCGAAACGCCAGGCTTAGGTGCAAAAATAAATGAAGATTCTTTTAAAAAGCAATTTAAGGATATCGAACTATCAAAACCAATTGAATGCGTTAAGGAAAAAACCGAAAAAGATAATGAAATTTTAGCGATATCAGGAGCTACAATATCCTCTAAAGCGGTAGTAAGTATTTTAAATAAAGAATTACTTTTATTAAAATCAACGTTTTCGACTCTTTCAAAGACAAATCAGGAAAATTTGGAATCGATACCGAACAAAACTAAAACACTAAAATGAATAATCTATGAAAAAATACTTTATAAAAGGTTTATGGCAAGATCATCCAGCACTTCGCCAACTTCTAGGGATGTGCTCGACATTGGCTGTCACAACTACGGTTAATAACGCTATCTTTATGGGGCTCGGAGTAACATTTGTATTAGTATCAAGCTGTTTTTTTGTTTCGCTAATAAGAAAAATAGTACCTGAAGAAATACGCATAGCGGTTTTTACCGTAATCATATCTACATTTGTTACTATAGTTGATATATTTTTAAAAGCTATTTTTCCGGCGATGAGCGAAGCTCTAGGACCTTATGTTCCTTTGATTATCGTAAATTGTATCATATTAGGTAGATGCGAAGCTTTTGCCTGTAAAAATCCTATTAAGACTTCTTTTATGGATTCTTTAGGTATGGGCTTAGGATATACC